>DAOUXC010000002.1 GCA_030666795.1 Desulfobacteraceae bacterium | reverse complement strand
CAAGCACCAAATTCCAAATAAATCCCAATATCCAATGACCAAAAAATGACTTGGTTCCCACCCGCCCCCTTAGTATTGCGGCGCAGAGGCAGGGCGGGATAGGTCATCTGTTTAATCAACGGCTAAAGCCATTACTGAAAGCAAAAGCGTAAAAAAACGATCTATATAAACGATGTGCAAAAATTGTTTGGAGTTTTGAATTTCGTTAATTGGAATTTGTTTGTCATTTGGAATTTGCTATTTGGATTTTTTATTATTTCCACTACTCCCTGAATGAATAGTGGTTTTTAAAAATTAGGTGATCAGACACAATAAAGGGAAATTACGAATGGATAAAAATAGAGAGTCAAAAGCCATGACCAGGAAAAAGAGACGACTTCTGCAATTTGTTATTCCTATAGCCCTGATCGCTTTGGGCGCTCTGGGCATGAACAGATTGATGGCAAGCAAAACACAACTCAAGAAACTTAAACCTGCCGTGCCTGTACCCATGGTCAGGACCATAGGTGTTGAAACCGGACCACAATGGGTACGGATAACGGGTGAAGGTACGGTGAGACCCTTGCAGCAAATCAACCTGGTGCCTCAAGTGGGTGGCAAGATGATTTTTGTTTCTCCCTCCCTGGTCAATGGGGGCGAATTTAAAAAGGGCGACACATTACTGCGTATAGACCCGGAGGATTACCGGCTGGCCGTTACCCTGGCAGAAGCAAAAATTAAGGACTCGGAAAGTAAATTGAGGCTTCAGGAGGAAGAGTCCGCCGCGGCCAGCGAGGAATGGTACCTGCACCGTCAGGGTGGCTCCAGGACAAACAAAAAACCACCCCCATTAGTGATTAAGGAGCCGCAATTGGCCGCGGCCAGGGCCAGGGTGGAGGCCGATGGGGCCGACCTTAGAAAGGCCCTGTTAAGCCTGGAACGGACCGAGCTTACTGCGCCATTCGATGGCAGGGTGAGTCAGGAAAATGTGGACATAGGCCAATATGTCTCACCCGGGCAGACCTTGGCCGTCCTATATTCCACTGATGCGGCGGAGATTGTCCTCCCCCTGGAAGACGGGGATTTATTCTGGTTCAATGTGCCGGGTTTCACTTCCGGTAATGTGCCCGGTTCCGTTGTGACGGTCCGGGCCCGTGTCGCCGGACAGGACATGTCCTGGCAAGGGGAGGTGGTGCGGGCTGAAGGAAAACTGGATGAACGGACACGAATGATTAATGTGGTTGTAAGGGTTAACAAACCCTATGCCGGAAAACCGCCTCTGGCCGCCGGTCTCTTTGTCACTGTCGATATTAAAGGCCGCAGAATGTCCGACGCAGCGATTATTCCCCGTTCAGCCCTGCACGAGGGCCATGTGGTCTGGGTCGTTACCAAGGACGGTCGGCTGAGCTTTCGAAAGGTGGATGTGGGCCGTATTCAGGGAGAGCGTGTATTGGTCAGGTCAGGCCTTCAAAATGGAGAAAGGGTGGTCATTACCTCGCTTAAGGCGATCACTGACGGTATGGTAGTCAGGGATGTATCGGGAAAAGGGAGAAATAGCCAATGAAAGGCATTGTCGCCTGGTTCGCCGAAAATCATGTTGCCGCCAATCTGCTGATGATCTTTCTCCTGTTAGCGGGGGCCGTCACCGGTCTCACAATGAAACTGGAGGTATTCCCCGAGTTCTCCCTGGACCGGATAACGGTCACCACCGAATACAGGGGCGCTTCACCTGCCGAAGTGGAAGAGGCCATTATACGCCGGATAGAGGAGAACGTGGCCGGCCTGGCCGGTATCAAGCGGATTGATTCCACTGCCCGGGAAAATGTGGGCACGGTTGTGATAGAGGTGATGAAGGATTGGGACCTGAAGACCCTGCTGGACGAGGTAAAGGCCGAAGTGGACCGTATCACTTCCTTTCCGGAAGAGGCCGAAAAACCTGTGGTGCGTGAGGTAACGCGCCGAACTCAGGTCATAAGCCTGGCCGTCTATGGTGACGCGGACGAAGCGACAATCAAGTACCTTGCGGAAAAGTTAAAAGACGAGATCACCAATTTGCCCGGTATCACCTTAGCGGACGTCTTCGGTATCAGGGAGGGGGAGATCCATGTGGAGATATCGGAGAAGACCCTGCGCCGCTATGGGCTTACCCTGAGTAAGGTGGCCGATGCAGTGAAAAGGGCCAGCCTTGATCTTCCCGCGGGCAACGTCAAGACCTCCGGGGGTGAGATCCTGATCCGCACCAAGGGCAGGCGTTACTATGCGGCGGATTACCGGGACGTGGCCGTCATTACACGGCCCGACGGCAGCAAGGTTACTTTAGGGCAGATTGCCTTACTTAGCGACGGATTTGAAGATGTGGACCTCATGGCCCGATTCCAGGGCAAACCCGCTGCTGTCATTCAGGTCTTCAGGGTGGCCGATCAGAACGCCCTCACCGTGTCCGATACGGTCAAGAGTTACGCTGAGAAAATAAGACCCGGTCTTCCAAAGGGGGTGGGTATCGGCATCTATCAGGACATGAGCAAGATTCTCCGGAGCCGCATAAATCTGCTGCTGAAAAACATGGCGTTCGGGCTCATCCTGGTAAGCATCCTTCTGGGAATATTTTTAGACATCCGATTGGCTTTCTGGGTCACCCTGGGGATTCCCATCTCCTTCCTGGCCGGGCTGTGGATCCTGCCGCAGTTTGATGTTTCCATCAACATGGTTTCACTGTTCGCATTTATTATGGTGCTGGGTATCGTTGTTGATGACGCCATAATCGTCGGAGAAAATATATTTCGAAAGAGAGAAGACGGGCTGAGACCGCTCCTGGCCTCGGTGGAAGGTGCCGTGGAGGTCGGCAAGCCCGTGATTTTCGCGGTATTGACCACTGTGGTAGCCTTCTGGCCCCTGCTGCTCGGCACGGGCAACATGGGAAAAATCATGCGCAACATGCCCATAGTGGTGATCCTGGTTCTTTTAGGCTCCCTTGTGGAATCCCTGATGATACTACCGTCCCATTTAGCGGGTGGTATGAGTGGAAGTTCAGGTCGCAGGAAACGCCCCAAAAGGGAAAAGCGCACGTCGCGGTGGCTCAAATGGTTCATCAACGGGCCATACGCAAAGTTTGTGAACTTCTGCGTCCGCTGGCGTTACGCAACCGTGGCCCTGGGTATAGCGGTACTCCTTCTGAGCTATGGGGCATGGAAAGGGGGGTTGATCAAGTTTACCTTTTTTCCCAAGGTTGAGAGTGATGTGTTGATCTGTTCGCTGACAATGCCTGCCGGGACCCCGACAAAAAGAACGGCGGAGGTGATCAATTATGTGGAGAGGGCGGGCAAGGAAATCCTGTTGGAGATGGACCGCAGGCGGTCCAAGGACGCTCCTTCCCTCCTTGAGCACAGCATAGCGCTTACAGGGCTTCACACGCGAGGTCACGGCCCTTCTGCCGGGTCGGCCCAGTATGGCGGAAACCTGGGGCAGGTCTTCATGCAACTTCTCGAAGGTGAGAAGCGGGATGTGAGCGCCCTTAAGCTGGTCAGACTCTGGCGCGAGAAGGTGGGTTTGATCCCGGACGCGGAATCAGTCACCTTTCAGAGTGAGCTGTTCAGCGCGGGAAATCCCGTGGAGGTCCATCTTTCATTAGACGACCACGATCAGTTACTTGCGGCCGCGGATGAACTCAAGGATGAACTCAAGGAATATCCCGGGGTCTTTGACGTGAGTGACAGCTTCCTGCCTGGAAAAAAGGAAATGCAGCTCGACCTCAAACCGGCGGCGCGCAGCCTGGGTCTGACCCTCAATGATTTGGCACAGCAGGTGAGGCACGCATTTTACGGTGCCGAGGCCCTGCGTCTGCAGCGGGATAAGGACGAGGTAAAGGTCCTGGTGCGGTATCCTGACTCTGAGCGCCGATCCCTGGGACATGTGGAAGAGATGCGCATTCGAACGCCGGACGGCACAGAGGTGCCCTTCAGCCGGGTGGCCCGGGTGAAAATGGAGCAGGGGTATGCCTCTATCCAGCGCGCCCAGCGTCTTCGCGTCATAAAGGTGACCGCGGACGTGGATGAGACAAAGACCAACGCCAATGAAGTAAGGACGGTCTTGGAGGAGGGTTTCCTGGCCGACCTTGAAAGCCTTTATCCCGGCCTCAGGTACAGCATTGAGGGTGAGGGCAAGGAACAGAAAGAATCCCTGTCCGATGTCATCAGGGGTTTCGGAATAGCACTTTTCTGTATCTATGCCCTCCTGGCCATTCCCTTCAGGTCCTTTACCCAGCCTATTATCGTTATGGGTGCAATCCCGTTCGGAGTAGTCGGGGCCCTTTTCGGGCACCTGATCATGGGCTTTAACATCAGCATACTGAGTCTTTTCGGTATGGTGGGTCTGGCCGGAGTCGTTGTCAATGACTCGCTGGTCCTGATCCATGCCACGAACAGGATACGCGGTGAAAGGTTCAATTCCCGGGAGGCGGTCACAAAAGCGGCAGGCATGAGATTCAGGGCCATCATACTCACCTCTTTGACTACCTTTGCAGGTCTCACCCCTATGCTACTTGAAAGAAGCTTCCAGGCTCAGTTCCTCATCCCCATGGCCGTGAGCCTGGGTTTCGGTGTGCTATTCGCCACCGGTATCACTCTTCTTCTGGTCCCGTGCGGGTATGTGATCTTGGAGGATGTGCATAATGTTTTCGCAGTCCTGAGGGCAAAAATCCTTCGCCACCCGGATCATTCATAGGCTTAGAAATTCGGATCATCTCCCGATTATAGTCAATTAAGGCAAAATAAAAGGGTTATCTCCAATTGAGCAGGCGTTATCCAAAAATCCTTGCCTTTTCACTATTATTGTGTTACATTAGCACATGACATGATTAAATTCGGAATAATTAATGTAATTCAACAAAACCGTAATAGCTCAATAATTAGCGGCGTTAGTCGATAATGGAGGGCATGAATGGCGAGGATAGCTGTCATTGCGGATATACATGGTAACCTTGAGGCCTTTGAGGCGGTTCTGGGGGATATAGAAAAACAGAAAAATATTTCCAAGATATATTCTCTTGGTGACAACGTGGGCTACGGCCCAAGCCCGGTTCAGGTTCTGGAAAAACTGGAGCAAAGAGGCATCAGGTCCATAATCGGCAACCATGAGGCCGCTTTAATGGGTATCCTGAATTTCGAGGAGGTATTCAGCAGCGAAAATGCTATAAAAGCGACATACTGGACAATTGATGAACTGAAGAATCATAATGTGGATGTGGATGAATCACCTTTTTTCAAGAAGGCGGGCTTTGCCATGATGCCAAGCCGTCTTCCCCATGTGGGAATGACCCACAGCACATTAAGCAAACCGGAGCTCTTTGAATATATTGTTGGACCGGAAATTGCCGAAACAAGAAATGTGGCTGTAAGAGAATTCGACTATATGAGAAAAAGGAAGATACCGCTTGTGTTTTTTGGCCATTCACACGAACCCCTTATTGTTAAATCCGACTATGGCATCGGTGCAATTGAAATTGCCATTCCTCATTTTAAGAAGAGTAAAAGATCCTATACATTTCATCCGCCGGAAGAGGAAATGTGGATGGTGAATGTCGGTTCAGTGGGTCAACCGAGAGATGGAGACCCGAGAGCATGCTATCTGGTCTGCGACACAAAAAGAAAAATGTTGTCCTATTACAGAATTGAATACGACTTCGAGAAAACCGCCGACAAAATAATCGATGCGGGTCTTCCCAGGGTATATGCGAGTAGACTGAAAGTGGGAAGATAATTATTTAGTGTCCATCCAGAAATGGCCCTTTTTCACAATCCCAGCGTCAGTCTGCGGGATTAGTTGTGCGGCGTACCATATGTACGCCTCCGCCTAAACCCTTGACTTCCTTGATCTTGTAAAAAATTGCTCATTTCTGAGTTGGACACCTGCAAGGTCCCTTTTTTCATTTATGGATGGGCACTATTTAGAAAAAATGACTCTACCTTTAAGTAAAACACGATTCACGGAATTCCTTGTGCGGGAAAATTCCCTGGAGGAGTACGGGTTTGAGGAATGGATCTTTTATCCCGGAATGCTATTCCGTGAGCTTGAAAAATGGTGGGGAGATAAGAAGGGTAAGAGAAATAGACCTCACGAGGGTTTGGATTTATTTCTATACAGGGATCAACGGGACAAGATCCTTCGTCTTGATAAAAAAACAAGAGTCCCGGTAATGTACAACGGGGTGGTTGTCTCGATCCTCAATGATTTCTTAGGCAGATCCGTGATAATGGAACATGATTTCGCGGATAGCGACAATAAAAAATTTTGTACTATTTATGGTCACACAAACCCATATGATAGTATTCATGTGGGCAAGTTGGTCAAACAGGGGGATGTCATCGCGACTCTGGCTGACGCGGGCACGTCAAAAGCCGGCATTTCCACTCATTTGCACATCTCGGTCGGATGGATATTCAATCCTATCTCATATGACCGGCTTGACTGGGAGACAATAGGCGCTCCGGATGCGATGACGTTGCTGGACCCCCTGAATTTTATTGAGCGCCGTTATGTGGTGAAGGCCTTTTAGAAGCCTGCCGGTATAATTGAGATTGGCCAAAGGCGCAAGGCACAGGGCGCAGGGAAAAGCACGTGCCCAAAAAGATGTGATCGACGATTCTCTCCGTGCGCCTTGCGCCGATCGCATGTACGTCGCAGAGAAGAAGGATGAGCGTAACCAATCAGAAGCGTTTTTTCCCTCAGCCTCCCATATGAAACAAAAAGGTATGAATGAAAAATTTGAAGCGATAATCAGGGCCTTGATCAGCAAGACAGGAGAACAGGACCCCTTGACGGGACTTGATATTGTTGATCAATTCCGTCCCGAGGAGACGACGCCCGAGTCAACGATCAGGAATTTAAACTCAGCCTTCCTTATCTCCCTATGCGGGAAATCCCACCCCTTTTATTCCCATGCCGAAAATTTTATCAAGGATCAGGAAAAACAGCTCACCTTTAAGAACGCAATTGAATTTTATCGTGACGGATTGGCCCTTGTTCGTGATGAGATTGAGAAAAGGTATACCGGGGACGCTGATTTCAGGAAAGACCTGAACAAATTATATGCCTGGATCGGAAAGCCACAGAACCTCTTGAACCGCCTGGAGACTATTTACATGGTCTGGAGGGTCTTGTTCCCGGAGGGGGTCTCTCTGTTTGATGACAGGGCGAAAAAAATTGAGGCACTGCGCAAAAAGAGAAGCATACAAATTCACAGTTTGAATCCCGATCCCATTCATGAACCTGCCAGAGAGATATTATTTACCTCAAATGTTCTTTTAACGCTACCTTTGTCTGCCAGGCCTATTGACGATCTGGCCCTTTCCGACAGACTGAAGGAGAGCCTGAAGCGGATAAAAGACGAACGTCAGCTTTACTGGTATGATCACCCGATCCCGATAGGTGTTGCTCCTGATAAAAATGAGGTCATATACGGACTGAAGGGTCTGAATGACGCTATAGCGTTTGAAAAAGAGCTGGGAACAGTTGAAAAAGACGCGAAAGTCCATTGTGTCCTCTCCGTTTCGGTGACCCATGAAGGGCTTCAGGATGTGGCAAAGGCCTGTCTTGAGGAGATGTTTAAGGATGTGGACGGTCTTCATCATCTCCGAATCTACGCCCTGACCGAATCCGACACTTTGAGACTGGTAAATGAAATATTCGTGCCCGCTGCCGGACATTTTTTTGGTCTTGGGGATGACAGCCTCCTTCATGAGATCATTGGTGTAGACGGAGAATACGGCAGGCATTACAGCCTTCTCAAGGCGATAGCGGCATTCTGGCAGGTTTTTTTGGATCCCTGCATCAAGGCCACCTTTAAAATAGATCTTGATCAGGTTTTTCCTCAAAAAGAATTAGTAAAAGAGAGTCGATTATCAGCGCTGGACCATTTCAAGACACCTCTGTGGGGTGCACAGGGGGAAGACGGGGATGGTAGACGGGTAGAATTGGGGATGATCGCAGGGGCATTGGTCAACCGGGAAGACATATCCCGTTCCCTTTTTACGCCCGACGTCATTTTTCCTGATGAAGTTATCAAGGGGGATGAGTGGATCTTTTTCAGCCGTCTTCCGCAGTCCCTTTCCACAGAGGCCGAAATGATGACCAGGTACGGAAACGGTCTTCTTAACGGACATGACCGGTGTATTCAGCGTATCCACGTGACCGGAGGTACCTGTGGTATCCTTGTCAAAAGCCTGAGAAGACATCGGCCGTTTACTCCCGGTTTTATTGGCCGAGCAGAGGACCAGGCTTACATCTTGTCCGTCTTATTTCAGGAATCAAGGGAAAATTTGAGATATGTCCATAAAGACGGACTCATTATGCGTCATGACAAGGAAGACTTTGCAATAGAAGCAATCAAGTCCGCCCACACGGGAAAGTTGATCGGTGATTACGTTCGTGTCCTTATGTTTTCTCATTATGCCGAAGCGTTATCCTGGCCTGTTGAAAAAACAAAGCGCTGTATTGATCCCTTTACCGGCTGTTTTGTCTCCCACATACCTTTTACATTGGTATATCTGCGCCTGGCACTGCAAGGGGCCCTGTCTTTCAATGAGGGTAAACCCGGTGACGGTTTTGAATTGCTGCAAATGGGAACAGACCGTTTGCACAGGATCATCAAAGAGTTACGTAACAAACCGGATTTGTTAAAAAAGAGATACCTGGCGGAGAAAAAGGCCTGGAATTTATATTATGATATACTGGACGGGATTGAGAACGGTTTGAAGGAGGGGGATCCTTTCGCCCTTGATATGAAGGAAAAGGCTGAAAAATTGATAAGAGACTGCGAGATTGATTTACGGACCGGTCCCGGAACTTAAAGTTTCACCCATATTTTTCTCTATATCATCCGAATAGGAGTATTGATGGGTTATCCTATCTTTTTCATTGATTTTTTTAGATTGACACTGATCGAGTGATGACGTAAATAAAAGTATTTTAATTAAACATTGGGCGGATCTTGCCTTAATTTTTATAAACGGCGACTGTCAACGTGTCAAAAAGGTAAACTATGAAGGTCAAATTTTGGGGAACAAGGGGTTCCATACCGGTCCCGGGAAAAGACACCACGACTTACGGGGGAAACACAACCTGTCTTGAGATTACGCTTGAAAGCGGAAGAAAAATTATAATTGACGCGGGAACCGGTATCAGGCTCCTGGGTCAACATCTGCTTGCCGAGGCAGGGAAAATTGATATTCACCTCCTCATTACCCATATCCACTGGGACCATGTTCAGGGGTTCCCTTTTTTTGACCCGGTCTATGATCCTGAAAGCAAGATAAAAATCGATGGTTTTCCGACCTGCATTAAGGGCCTGAGTGTCCCTTTCGATAATAAAATGGGGGATGGTTTTTTCCCCCTTAAGTTCGATGACCTTAAGGCCGAGATGAGTTATCTGGATACATTGAATGGTGGCCCCCTGAAGGTTGACAATGCGGTCGTTGACAGCATCCCTCTTCAACACCCCCAGGGCGGGTTCGGCCTTCGTTTTCGCGAAGGGAAAAAGACCCTCGTGTTCCTCACTGATAATGAACTCACGGAAGAGGCATGGGCCGGAAGGCATCCTGAAGATTATGTAAAGTTCTGCAAAGACGCTGATCTATTAATCCATGATGCCCAATATACTCCGGAAGAATTAGAAAAACGCAAGGGTTGGGGCCATTCGGACTATGTTTCCACCCTCAATCTTGGTTTAAAGGCGAATGTAAAAAAGTTAGTCCTTTTTCACCATGATCCTTCCAGAAAAGACCCGGAGGTCGCTTCAATAAAGGCTCACTGCGAGGAACTTGCCCGGAAAAGCAACCCCGATATGTTAATTGATGCTGCGAAGGAAGAGAGTGAGTTGACGGTTTGATTTACATCCTCTGCCTTCATAAAATCAATATAATATTCCCTCCATTTCCTTTGATCTGAAATGTCTGAATCATCCACAAACGAATTTATCTTTGTAATGGGAGGTGCCAGGAGCGGCAAGAGCTCATGGGCGCTTCGCTATGCCGAGGAACACTATGGTTCTTATGTTTATCTTGCCACGGCAGAGATATTGGATGAAGAAATGGCCGAACGGGTAAGATTACATCGGGAATCGCGCAGTGCACAATGGGGACTGGTGGAGGAGCCATTGATGATCGCTGAGGCCCTTGAAACAAAGTGTGCCGGAGTGGATGCCGTTCTTATTGATTGCCTGACCGTCTGGTTGAGTAATGTCCTTCTCAAAATGGGAGATGAACAGGTTGCCACGTATGAAAGCAGTCTTTGTGACGCAATTTCCCGAAAGAAACAGACGATTATCGCCGTGGCCAACGAGGTGGGGACAGGAGTGGTTCCGGAATATGCATTGGGCAGGAAATTCAGAGATCTTGCCGGGTCGCTCAATCAAAAAATAGCAGGTATGGCCGATAAAGTGTTTTATATGGTCGCGGGCCTACCCATGTGCCTTAAAGAGAAGCAGGATTAGTTTTAGGGATTTCATTTCACATAACAAGAGGGGTTGGGAGACATGGCCGATATTTTCAAGCTCATAGAGGTTCACGGTAAAAAAGAAAATGATAAAAGGGGCATTTGCATCGGTATTGATCTCAGGGTTGCGAACCGGGATGTCTCCTGCCCTGTTTCCGGTGTGTGCTATTCAGAAAAGGAACTGGCAATTGAGGTTGAGAAGATTCAAGAGAGCCTGAATCAAATGGTGGAGTCGGGTAAGGGGCTTTTCGGAGTGGATTTACCCGATAAAGGATTACGAATTACGCCTGAAATGACACCTGAAGAGATTTGGTCAATCCTAACTGAGATCGTAGAAGACGACCTTTTTCTTAAGGTTTTCAACAACCTGGACGAAACCAGGAGAACCGGGGTTGCGGAACATGTTCTGTCAAATTGCAGTATATTCTCGGGAAAAGGTGCTGTTTTTTCTGCCCGTTATGATAATAAGACAGGATTGCTGAAATAGGATCAATGCATGAAGGTGCCCTGCCGGTTTTTTTGTTGAAACATGTAATATATCAGGCTATATTGACTAATATGAAGAAAGACGAATCCACAATTAAGACCAGGCCTGTATCTGTCAATGGGACGGAGTTTTCAAAGACCACTCCTATTTCCAGGAAGGCGGTGCTTGAAGATATTTCATTGAGTCGATACGCATATCTGGAGATCAGTCATCCCAGCCTTGAGACGACCAGGGTTAAACTGGAAGAGAAAGATATCCTTATCGGTCGTGTTTCCCAGTGCAGGGTCCAGCTTCAATTTGACAACACCTCCCGGTTACACGCCCGGATTACCTTCCGTGATGAAGAATATCAGATTGAGGATCTGGAAAGCACGAACGGCACGTTTGTAAACGGCATTCAGGTTCAGAAATGTGTGTTGCGCACTAATGATCAAATACAGATCGGCGATGCGAAAATCCTTTTCATGGAAGGCAAGATCAGAAAAAAACCATGACCCCTGCCAAACCCTCTAAAATGTATGTTACTTTTTGGGGCACACGCGGCTCGATTTCTACGCCGGGCCGAAGCACCGAGAAGTATGGCGGCAACACACCGTGCGTTTTTGTTCAATATCAGGACACAAATATCATCTTTGATGCAGGTACGGGTATAAGGGGTCTTGGCCTTCAGTTATTTGAAGAGCTTGAGGATCGGAATGGCCATCTTTCCTTGCACCTTTTCCTCAGTCACACACATTGGGACCACATACAGGGATTCCCTTTTTTTCAAGCCGCCTACATAAAGGGGACCGAACTGGTCATTTACGGGAGTTCGAATAAAGGACAATTCCTTGAATCCATCTTGAGCCGACAGATGGACGTGGATTATTTTCCGGTCGGTTTATCCGAGATGGCAGCGGAAATGAAGATACAGGAGATGTCCGATGAGACCATGAGGCTTGGACCGGTCGTTGTGGACTGGCAAGAGCAGATTTTTCATCCCGGTGGTTCGGTCCGGTACCGTTTGACGGCCGGGGGGAAAAAGGTGGCCTATGCCACGGACGTTGAGCTTGATCGTATGTTTCGGCCTGAATTCCAGGATGAAAACAGCGATGGAGCTTTGCGGGATTATCTTGATTTTATTCAGGGTGTTGATCTCCTTATTGCGGATGGCCAGTATACGGAGAAGGAGTATGCGGAGAAAGTGGACTGGGGACACACCTCTATCCCGGTGATATTGGAATTGGCGGAGAGGGCCAAAGTGAAACAGCTTGCGATTTTTCATCATGATCCCCAGCATTCGGACAAAATACTGGACAGCCTGTGGCATGAGTGTCACGCCGGAATCTCCGACCGCGAATCCGGTATGAATGTCTTTTGGGCCAGGGAGGGCATGACCTTAGCTGTCTGAGCCGGTTCAGGCGCGCCGGTTTAATTTTTTCAAGAAAAAAAGGCCAACCATATTACCACCTACCGGCATACATCTTGCCTTTCTATCCTTCTTTAACCTGTGCATCTCACAAGAAACCTAATCCACTTTCCCATAAGAACGAATAATGGGTATAAACCATACCCATTCTTTATGCTTGACAATATAATCCAGTGTTGTAATATTCCACATCTGGACTGGATTCTTGTGGCCAGTTATTAGATTTTCCGCATTAAACCTTAAAAACAAGGTTTGAAAATGATCAAAGAGATAGAGCAAAGACCCCGTTTCTCAGAATGAGAGGTGGGGTTTTGTTGTCTATGACGTAGGTTTTAACTGACAAACCTATTCTTAAATATTTAACGAATTTAGTTTAATGCAAGAATGGTTGAAAACTGAGGACTACAAAAAACGATAGTTTTTTTGGGTTATGCATGAATCAGGTGATTTTTAAGGATTCTGATGCCAGTCGTAATAATATGAGCGCCTTCCAATCTCAATTATGGTAAGAAACCTTGCGGCTGGATTCTTTCGACTATCAGAGGTATCCTGAAATGGCTGTAAAATTAAATATATACAGCATACTTGAACGCAGGAAAAGTAAAGAACAAGGCAATTGGGGTTCAGTTTTAGAGTCGTAAATCAGTCAACAAATGATAAGGTATACTGAAATCAAGGTAAAATTTACCGTTATGAATGCAACACCTTCTGGGTGTAGGAAGTGACCATAATATTCAGGAATTTGGTACACAAAACTCTTGGAGTAACAAACCTTCAATAACGGCCTAATTTCCCCTACCACTTATCTCCCCTCACTTAAGACCGGCATTACGCAGAGCGGCGACAAATCGCTCTGTATCTGCCGGATTTTTGTATGTCAGAGTCTTTTTTGCAAAACGATCTACAGAAAACTTGGGGTTGATCCTTAACACTTGAGCTGCTGTTGCCCGAGCATCCTCCTCTTGACCTGACTCGCAATACGCAAATGTCAGTGCAATATGGGAAAATATGTCATTAGGCTGCCTGAGGACGGCTTTCTTACATGCTGAGACTGCTTCCTCATGACGCCCACAAAAAATATAAGCCATGCCAAGGCCGCAAAAAGTACGACTTGTTGGGAAAGGGTTCAGACGAATCGCTTTCTCATATTCCGGAATGGATTCCTCCCACCTGCAGGCATACCTTAGTGCCATTCCCAAAGTTCTATGAGCGCCTTCATCATTGGGACCGAGTGTCACGGCCCGTTCGGATGCAGCAATTCCCTTTTCATATTGTTTTGTCATTGTATAGATAAGGCCCATCAGCCTGTGGGCATCAGCCAA
The DNA here is from genome assembly GCA_030666795.1 of Desulfobacteraceae bacterium. Taxonomy (GTDB): domain Bacteria; phylum Desulfobacterota; class DSM-4660; order Desulfatiglandales; family Desulfatiglandaceae; genus JAIOSR01. The sequence continues at coordinate 31,271 of DAOUXC010000002.1, read as the reverse complement.
TGAGTCATCAATCGCTATAGCCTTTTGAGCCAATTTCATTGCATTAACCATCGACTGCTTAGGAGAAGCGGTTTCTCCTAACGCTACATCCAGAAAATGGGTCGTACCCAAAAATGAATAAGCCGATGCATAATCCGGATCGAGGGAAATGACTTCTTCTAATATTCGGCGGGCTTCCAGATTGTCTTCTTTATTTAAACGGATCAGATGCTCACGTGCCTTTATGAGTCTTAAGTATGCTTCAATCTTATCCGTACCTTTTCCAAGCGCACGGGCTTGCTCTCCTTGTGTCAGGTTTACTTGCAGGGATGTCAGAATTTTCAGAGTAATGTCGTCCTGAAGCGAAAATATGTCTTTAAGCTCCCGGTCGTAACGCTCCGCCCACAGGTGGTGTCCTGTTTGACTATCGATTAACTGGGCCGAGATCCTAACTTTGTTTCCAGCCTTGCGAACACTCCCTTCCAGTACGTAATGAACACCCAGTTCCTTGCCTACTTGTTGAACCATCACGGGCTTACCCTTGTAGGTGAAGGTAGAGTTGCGTGCAATTACCAATAGCTTTGGAATCTTGGAGAGGCTGGTAATGATTTCTTCGGTTATGCCATCACTGAAATACTCTTGCTCTGGATCTCCCGTTACGTTTGCAAAAGGCAGAACGGCAATTGAAGGTTTGTCCGGCAACTTCAAGGCCTGTGGCTGATCAACCGCAGCTTCTTTCGGCGGTAATTGAGCAGGGCGCGGATAAAATTTCCAGACAGCTGCTGCCCCTACTACCAAAATAAGAAGGGCAATTCCACCGAGCATGGCCCATTTCAATGGCCTCGGTTTAGCCTGCTTCCCTGTTTTTTCATCTCTTTCTTCCTTACGTTCTAATCCGATCCTGTAAACTCTTACCGGGTTCTTTATGTTCTTGACCGTGTGCTCTCCCAGGAAGTCTTCCCACAGGGCCAGCTTGTCTTTGATGTGCTCATACACGGTTCCAGAAATGCAGATACCACCCGCTTCGGCTAATCCTTCAACACGGGCAGCGATGTTGACGCCGTCTCCATAAATGCGATCCCCTTCTTCAATAACATCCCCCAGGTTGATCCCTATGCGGAACTCCATCCTGCGCTCTTCGGGTATATCGGCATTCTTGACCTTGAGCACTTGCTGGATCTCCACGGCACACTGAACCGCATCTACCACGCTGGCAAACTCGGCGAGCAGGTTGTCTCCGGGAGAATCTACCACCCGGCCCCGATGCTGCTGAATGATTTTTGACATCATTTGCCGATGCGCGGTCAAGGTACGAACTGTCGCCTCTTCATCCTCGCCCATAAGGCGACTGTAACCTACAACATCCGCACTCAAGATAGCCGTGAGCTTACGTTTGAATCCTTCTTCGGCCATGCGTTCACCTCCCCAAGAACAAAAGCCTCCAAAAGGACATAAAAATCCCTCGGAGGCTTTCGATTACCTCTACCTTCTGGAGACATGAAAACATGATTTCCTCCTTGAAGGTTCGGGTTGTGCTGTTAGGTTATCTCTACATTAACTGGATTGAATTAGATTCATTAAAACTCAAAAAAGGGATAGATGTCAAGCCAAATTGGAGAGTAAAAGATGTGCCGAATGAAGGGTTCCGTTTAGGTTATTTTCTTCCTTCGGATCGTCTCCCTCAGGTTCAGTATAGGTCACCCGTCCTTTGAGTATTGAGACGCCGATTTATTTAAGACTGGCTGTGATATTGACAAATTATTAGAGTTCACATTTTTAAAGGGCGGGGCAAAGCATTTCGGCTTTCACCCCGGTTTTCATTTCATTATCCGTGTAGGTTGTCAATCCACCTCATGGCTTCCACATCGCTGACCTTTCCGAGATACCTCTGGGTCGTTGATAAATTTGCATGGCGCAATATGACCTTGCTGACGATTTCAAGCGGGGTGCCAGCGCGACTCGCATAAGTGGCTGCGTGCCTCCTCAAATCATGAGGCCTCAATTGGATATTGACCAGATTTCCAGCCTTTTTCACGATAATCCTCGCTGCAGCATATGTTATCGGAAAGATCATGTCATCGGGCTTGATCTCATTTTCTCTAATATATTTCTTGAGCCTGTCAGCCACTTTCTGGGGGAGAAAAACCACCTCAGCTTCCTTACCGCTTTTAGGGTCCCGGATGATTACCTTCCGATCTTCAATATCTCTGGGCATGAGTTTCAAAACTTCACCGACTCTCATACCACCGCGTGCCATGAGCTCCAACATGAGCCGGTTTCTCTTGTGTTGCGTCCTGAAAATAATTTCATCCACTATATCCTTTTCAAAAATCTTCAATGGATTCGGCTTCGCTGCCCTGAAAAGCTTCTTCAGGGCCGGGGTGTCACAAGGATTTTGAAAATCAGGATCGATTGAGATCTTAATGAAATTGAAGAAGGCGGAAAGGAGGGTAAAACGCAGCTTTTTTGTGGTCTGCTTTGACCCTTCTGTAATCTTGGTGAGAAAGGACAGAATATCTTCCCTGGTTATGGCTGAAAGTTCTATGTCACCGAAATGATCCTTAAAGCTGTTTAGGATGAGTTCATAGTTACGCAATGTATTTTTTTTTGACGTTGATCCTCTGGTAGTTGACGAAATTCGTGACTCCTTGAAATGTTCTCATGATTCACCTCCATCTTTAAGGTTAATAAAATTTGACTTCACCCAGCAAAGCTGAATAATATTAATAAAATCGAAAGAATACGGAAATCCATACCCTCGGGTGTGCCTGGGTGTATCGATCAATAATGAGATTATAACAAATGAGTCAAGTTTTCTCTTGTTCTTTGTTGATCCATTAACCAGAGCCGGAAATATGGAGAAAGCGCCTTGGATTCTTTAACTCAGCTTACCTTTGGTGCTGCCTGCGGTGAGGCTGTCCTTGGCAAAAAGGTGGGGCGAAAAGCCCTTCTTTGGGGTGCCATCCTGGGAACTTTACCGGATTTGGACGTTTTTATCCCCCTTGGCGGACCAGTGGATGACTTTGTCTATCACCGAGGGTTCAGCCATTCTCTTTTTCTTCTGGCCCTTTTCTCTCCACTCATAGCGTGGCTGATCACGAAGATCCATCCCGAAACAAAGTCTCATATCAAAGAATGGTTTCTTCTGACCTTTCTGGTTCTGGAAACCAGCGTGCTTTTGGATTTTTTCACGGTCTATGGCACACAGGTCCTCTGGCCCTTCGACACCACGCCTCTGGCCAGGCCGATTTTTTTCATCATTGATCCCCTCATCACTCTGCCCGTTCTATTGGGTGCCTCGGCAGCACTGGTGCTCAAAAGAAGCTCGCTACTAGGACACAGGCTCAATACGATAGGATTGGTCTTCTGTATGGTCTACTTGGTCTGGGCATTTGGTGCCAGTGAATTTGTAGAGAACAGGGTGAGGGAAAAGCTTGCTCATCAGAACGTGCCCTACTCCCGGTTTATATCCTCTCCGGCCCCTTTTACAACTTTTCTGTGGCGGATAGTGGGCATTCATAAAAATCAATATTTTGAAACTTACTTTTCTCTATTCGATGGAAAGACACCTTTATTCATCAATCACTATCCGAGGAATCTGGAGTTAATGCGTGGGCTGGAAGAACATCCTCCGGTGGTCAAACTCAGATGGTTTACGAGGGGGTATTATGCCTTTTCAAAAGTGGGCGATCATATCGCAATCACAGATCTGCGTATGGGTGCGGAGCCCGATTATGTTTTCCGATTTAAGGTTGCCGAGGTAGGACATCCGAATCCCAACCCCATTAAAGATGAAAGGTTGAAAACAAGCCAAGATTGGCGTGGTCTGGCCTGGATCTGGAAAAGGATTTGGAAACCCATCCCCCCTAGTGAAAATTGAAGGACAATATAGGATGTCTCCTCATGATATGTCTTAAGCTTCTGGTACTGATTTGCGGAAGTCCCCGTCATGTCATCTCTGGGACATGATATTGGTTTTGGTTGAACTTTAAGGTTCATAAAATTTAATGATACCAATAAGTAAGCAAAACCTTATGTTATTCTTTTGTCGAGGTTCCTTTTATACAGTATCCATAAAACCTGATGATGCTTAAAAAGCATGCAAATACATGGAAATCTGAACCAATTTGACACCAATCCATCACTCAATTATACTCCATCCTCAAAAAGAAAAGGCCCATCCTTATTGTCTCTCAAAGAAACCTTTCTTTAGATCCGGAGGGCATCAAAAATGAAATGTCCAAAATGCCACCATGAAAATCCCGAAGACGCGATGTTTTGCAACGAATGTGGCCATAAACTGGAACTTGCTTGCCCAGAATGCGGGAAGGTGAATCCATCTGGGAGTAGGTTTTGTAATGGATGCGGCCATGACCTGCGGAAACCCGCAGACACGCCGGCTATAGATCTTAATCAACCCCAATCCTACACGCCCAAACACCTGGCCGATAAGATCCTCACCACCCGCGGTTCCATTGAGGGGGAACGGAAACTGGTGACGGTGTTCTTTGCTGACGTGGCCAACTACACATCCATCTCAGAGAAATTAGACCCGGAGGAAGTCCACCAGATCATGGACGGCGCTTTCAAAATCCTTATGGATGAGATCCACAAATATGAGGGCAGCATCAACCAGTTCACCGGCGATGGCGTCATGGCCCTTTTTGGCGCCCCCGTGGCCCATGAAGACCATGCTCAAAGAGCCTGCTATGCCGCCCTGTCCATTCAAAAAGCCGTTGAGGCGTATGGTGCCAAAATAGAAAAGGACACAGGGGTGGCGTTCAAGATGCGTGTCGGGCTGAACTCAGGTCCGGTGATCGTGGGAGCGATCGGGGACGACCTGAGGATGGATTACACGGCGGTGGGAGACACCACCAATCTGGGGTCACGGATGGAGGGCATGGCCAGGCCTGGCGCTGTTCTGGCATCCGTTAATACCCACAGGCTTGCCAGGGATTTCTTTGAGTTTGAGTCTCTGGGAAAAGTGGAGGTGAAAGGCAAGAAGGAGCCGCAGGAAGCCTTTGAGCTGATCAAAGCGGGTGAGGTGGGGACCCGGATAGGGGCCTCAATCGCCAAGGGGCTTACCCGGTTTGTGGGCCGAAAGAACTCCATGGCAGCGCTTCTGGATGCCTTTGACAAGGTGACATCCAGGACGGGCCAGGTGGTGGGTGTTGTAGGAGAGGCAGGGGTGGGAAAGTCCAGGCTGCTCCTTGAGATGAGGAACATGCTGCCTCAGGGTGAATACACCTATCTTGAAGGGCGCTGCCTCCAGTACGGCGGTTCCATGCCCTATTTGCCTTTGTTGGATATCTTGAGGTCCTATCTGGATATTAAGGAAGGAGACAGGGAGTTTCTTATCAAGAAAAAGATGGAGGAGAAAATCCTTGGTCTTGATGAAAAGCTCAAGTCTATTATCCCCTTCTTCCAGGACCTTTTATCCCTCAAGGTGAATGATGAAGATTTTACCAAGCTCGAACCGAAAAAGAAGAGGGAAAAAACCTTTGAGGCCATAAGAGACATACTCGTTCGAGGGAGCCAGGCAAGGCCGTTGATTCTAACTGTCGAGGACATCCACTGGATAGACAAGACCTCGGAGGAGTTCTTAAATTATATGATCGGGTGGCTGCCCAACACCTCCATCCTGCTGCTGCTTCTCTATCGTCCCGAATACACCCATCCCTGGGGGAGCAAGTCCTATTACACCAAGGTCGGCCTGGATCAACTGGGTACAAACTCAAGCAGTGAACTGGTTAAGGCTATCCTGGAGGAGGGGGAAGCGGCCCCGGAACTGAGGCAGTTGATCCTTAATCGTGCGGCAGGCAACCCCCTGTTTATGGAAGAGTTCACCCACACCCTGCTCGAAAACGGAACCATCGAGAGGAAAGACGAGCAGTATGTCTTGAGCGGGAAGGCCTCTGACCTGCAGATCCCGGACACCATCCAGGGGATCATCTCTGCCCGGCTGGACCGGCTGGAAGACAATCTCAAGCGGACCATGCAGGTGGCGTCCGTCATCGGCAGGGACTTTGCCTTTCGCATTCTTGAGACCATCACCGGCATGCGCGAGGAACTCAAATCCTATCTTCTCAACCTTCAAGGACTGGAGTTCATCTATGAGAAGAACCTGTTCCCGGAGCTGGAGTACATCTTCAAGCATGCCCTCACCCAGGAGGTGGCCTACAACAGCCTGCTCTTGAAGAGAAGAAAGGAGATCCATGAGAAAATAGGCCGAGCCATTGAAGAACTTTATGCCGAGCGGTTGGAAGAGTTCTACGAAATGCTGGCCTATCACTATTCCAGGAGCGGCAACCATGAAAAGGGCATCCACTATTCCAGGTTATCCGGAGAAAAGGCAGAGGCAAATTATTCACACAAGGAGGCCATTGCATTCTACAAAAGCGCCATGGACCTGCTTAACAAATTGGCTGAGACCGAGGAGAACAAAAAGAAGAAGTTGGAGGTTCTCGATTTAATGGGACATCCTTGGGGATTGTTGGGTTTCCCCGAAGAATTCCTGGGGTTGTTTCAGGAAGTGGAGCGGCTTTCAAAAGCGTTAGGGGATGAGAGACGCCTCGCCAAATTCTACAACGCGATGGGCATGTATTATTCACATCGGGGAGATCCTCAAATGGGGATAAAGTATTCAGAGGATGCCTTTAAGGCGGCACGAAAGAACCATGACCTGGAATTGATGGCGCCGCTTGCATCCGGTCTTTGTGTTTCATACTTGCCGAAAGGGGAGTATCACAAAATCGTCGATGTGGCACCGGTTGTTATTGATCTGATTGAAAAGGCGGGCATGGAAAACAGATTTTTTTCCATGCCACAGACGCCATATGCAATGCTCTGCGCCTATTGCGGTTCAAGTATGGGTTACTTTGGTGACTTTGGTGAAGGAAAGGTTTTTCTGGAAAAGGGCCTTCGTAATGCGTCTGAAAGGAATAACCCGATCGCTTTGGGATTTATTGAAATGCAATACGGCCACTTTTGTTTTTCCAAAGGGGACTGGGAACCTGCGAAAAAGCATTTTGAAAAAGGGATCCATTACAGCGAAAAGGGGGGTTTTGCTGTGGTCTCCGCCCTGTGTTGGAGCGCATTGGGACTCGTTTACGCTATGCTTGGAGATCCAGAGAACGGCAAAAGGCATGCGGAAAAGGGCCTCAAAATTCACCGTGAGAGTGGGGTTAAGATGTATTTGTCCATGGCTCATTGTCAGTTAGGTCGGATTTACCTGGACCTGGGTGATCTGAAAAATGCCCTAAGCCTTGCGGAAGAAGCGCTGAGGTTGTCTCAAAAGAACAACGAAAAACATATGGAAGGGTGGTCCCGGCTAGTGCTTGGGTCGATACTGGGGAAAGCTGAGCCTCTTCAAATCCATAAGGCCGAGGCGTGTTTCCTCAAAGGGATCGAAATTCTCAAGGAATTAAGGATGAAAGCAATGTATTCTATAGGATACCTGGGCTTGGGCCCGCTCTATCTGAACGCGGGTGAAAAGGAAAAGGCCATTGAAAACCTCAGGAAGGCCGAAGGGTTGTTCCGGGAGATGGGGATGGATTATTGGCTCGACAAGGCGCAGGAGCTTCTGACGGCGCTGTAGATCCTGGCAGCTTTGTTCTATACATAGTGCTTCACAATGACCGATTAAGAGTAACGACCTCTGCTATAATGCTGACTAAAGATTGTTCTCAAAAGTTGAAATAATTACTCTCGGACTACCTCAGAAGAGTTATGTCTTGATTTGGTATCATTAAATCCTTTGAGTGTTATGATTTTTGCAAAATTTGCTCTTCGCATCACGTCCTATAAATTCAACAATAGTCACCCCTGTACGTAAATCACCTTGCTCAACTTGGATTTTGACTACCACAAGGTATACTGAATCCCATGATATTTTGATGCGTTAGATAAAGTTAGGACGCCATTTTCAAGTATTTCATTGGAATCATATCACTAATCCATGCAGCGAGAATTCGGGATACGATAAGTTGCTTTGAACGCATCGAATTTTAAGGATCATTATCCAATGTTTGAATCGAAGACATAATAAAAAAGATACTAATACCTTTTGTATGAGTAATTTGAAAGGAGGAAGAGTTACGGCTTAAAGAAGGAGAAGCAAAGGATGAGATTGCTACGGTACTTGTTTAGAACTGTTGAAAGCTAAATGTCAAAACACCTTTAATTAGGGAGGTGATTCTGTGGTGGAGGAACATACCAAGCGGAAACTGACTGCGATTTTCAGTGCGGACGTAGCAGGCTATAGTCGTCTAATGGGCGATGATGAACGGGCCACTGTGGAGACAATCACTTTATACCGAAAGGTCATGACGGACCTTATTCAGAAGTATCAAGGCAGGGTCGTGGATGCCAAAGGGGACAATGTGCTGGCTGAATTTCCCAGTGTCGTGGATGCCATCCAGTGTGCCGTTGAAATTCAAAAGGACTTGAGGGTGAGGAACGCCGAACTTCCCCAATCCCGACAGATGGAGTTCAGAATCGGGATCAACCTTGGCGATGTCATCGAAGAGGGAGAGACCATCTACGGAGATGGTCTCAATATTGCCGCCAGGTTGGAGAGCTTGGCCGAGAGTGGAGGGATCTGTATTTCCGGAACCGCTTTTGACCAGATTGGTAAAAAAATCCCTATTGGCTATGAGTTTTTAGGAGAGCAAAAGGTCAAGAATATTGAAAAACCAATACGGGTTTATAAGACCCTGGTCGATCCTGAAGCGGCGGGAAAGGTCATCGGAGAGAAGCGGGGGTTGAGGAAATGGCATTGGGCGGCCATTTTTACGGGGGTATTCATCCTCATCCTGGCAGTAGCAGCCGGTGTGATATGGAATATTTATTTTCGCTTGCCTGATGTAGAGAGATTAGCGGAGGAAAAGAGGGAACTGAAGCTGCCTGAAGGACCTTCTATTGCCGTACTCCCCTTTGTCAACATGACCGGTGATCCTGATCAGGAATATTTCAGTGACGGCCTGACTGAAAACATCATCACAGGTCTTTCCAGTGTTCCACAGCTTTTTGTGATCGCCCGGAACTCGACTTTTTCCTATAAAGGCAAGGCGGTCAAGGTTCAGGAGGTCGCCAAAGAGTTAGGGGTTCAATACGTGGTGGAAGGGAGCGTCCAGAAATCAATTAACCGTTTGAGAATGACGGCCCAGCTTATTGATGCCAAGACCGGCCGACATGTGTGGGCCGAGCATTATGATCGGGACCTGAAAGAGATATTTGCAGTCCAGGACGAGATTACCATAAAGATCATAAAAGGTCTTCGACTCAAACTGACGGATGGGATGGTGGTCCAGGAAGTGGATAGGTACCCTTGCAGCCTCGAGGCCTTTATGAAAATGATGAAGGCATTGGAGTATGTTTATGCTGGTAACAAGGAGGCGAATATCATGGCCCGAAAGGAGGCTGAACAAGCCATAGCCCTGGCTCCACAGCATCCTCTACCTTACTCGATAATCGCTACATCCCATGTGTGCGATTTGGTGTATAGTGCAAGCAAGCACCCTGTCATTTCATTAGCCAAGGCCACTCAATCGGCAAAAAAAGGCATTGCCCTTGACGACTCGTATACAGGTAATTACATATCATTGGCCTTCATAGCTTTACTGAGAGGGGAGCATGAAAAGTCTATCACCTTTTCCAAGAAGACGATTGATCTAAATCCCAACAGCTCTCATGGCTATTGGCTGCTAGGGCTAGCATTCACTTGGTCTGAGTGGCCTGACAAAGGGATCGAGTATCTCAAAAAGGCCATCCGGCTAAACCCTAAGCCTCAAGGTAATTTTTTGTATGCTCTGGGTCTGGCCTATTGGATGTCGGGGCAAAATGAGAAAGCGATTTCGATGTTCAGGAAGGCCATTGATCAAGCTCCCGATTCTATTCTTCCCATGGCTTTTCTCACCGCCACGTATATATCTTCCGGTCAGGAGGAGAATGCCCGGGCAGCGGCCAAAGAAGTGCTCAGGATCGACCCTGACTTTTCTGTAGAGCGGTTTGCGAAGCGTAGACCATTCAAAAATCAGCCGGACAGGGAGCGATTGATTGATGCACTGCGCAAGGCGGGGTTGAAGTGAATCGGAACCGTTTTGCAGTGTTCTTTTCTTTTTCCGGGTTCATGATAGCGGGTTGTACTTAAATTTCTAAAATTCACATGATTCGTCCTAACAGAATTTTTAATGAAAGTCCCATTGCGATGGGATTCAAGTATCATTATCCAAACATGGAATATTTGTGATTCTATTTTTTGATGAATACCAAAACAAATAGAAAGCTGTTGGTTCTAGATATTGCCGCTATGATCAAGTATCGCTATAAAGAGGGATGATTCTAAAATGTCATTTAGAAGCAAATATATCAAATATTTTACCATTATAGCGTGTCTCATCCTGTTTTTTGTAACACCGAACCATGCTTCCTTTGGTTCTGAATATTTTCGATATGACCGTAATATTTGCGGAAAAATAGTAGATTTTGATACGCGGAAGCCCATTGAAGGTGTCGTAGTTTCAGCCGTCTGGTTTATCGAATCTGTCCGATTCTCTATTGAACCTAAGAGAAAATATTATGACTATTTTGAAACGCTCACTAATCAGGAAGGCGAATTTAAAATACAGGGCAAGGGTTTGAATATTATCAGGAGTATACCGCCCCCAACGATCTGCATATTCAAGGAGTGTTATTCCATTTTGTACTTGCAGGATCTTGGTGAACATTTCAAACGAGACCACCCGCTGGCCGATGAAGTGAAATGGGTTGAAGATAAGCCCACAATACCCTTCAGAAAAAAGACATTAGCAAAAAGAAAGCGATATCTTCGCTCGCATCCAAGGGTGCCGTTTTCGGGAATGGAGTATGCGGGGATTCAATCTGAAAAGTTCCGATTTTTTTACAGGAGCTTGAGAGAGAATATCAGGCCACAGGCATGACACCAGCGATTCGAAATGACCAGCCTTACTTGCGGTACAAAAAAGGGGGTATTTTCCCGGCTGAAGAAAAACAGACAAAACGCAACTCATTCAAATAATAACACTATGATTTTTGTTGAGTCTATCATTAAAAAACTGTGAATAGCCTATTGTCTCACCAAATCCAGAAAGATATTACGATAATAGGATTTGACGAAATTGGCGTTCACGAATAGTTTGGGTATATTTGAATCGGGTGATTTTCAAGTATTATGATGGCAGTTGTAATGGGGTGACAGCCATTAGTCTTAAACCATTTTGAAAATAATTTGTTTAATAGGTTATGGCTTTTTACTTAGCGCAAAAATGATTGCTAATCAAAGGAGTTGCTTTATGAAAAGATTTAGATGGATTCTAACTTTTTTCATTATAGGTTTACTTGGGATAACATTAAGCTCTCCTGTCTTTGCTGGCTGTACTGTTACTATTATAGATCGTTTTGCATGTTTTGAAAAATCTGAAAGCACTGGCAAATTTGATGTGGAAGTTTCCGAACCTAATTGTGTTTGGTATGCTACAGATAATGCTGACTGGATTACTATAACATCAGGAAATGGTGTTTACCACTACGGTAATGAGCCTGTTGAGTACATAGTCGCATCTAATCCCAGCGGGATCCAACGTGAAGGAAAGATATTTATTGGGAGTGAGACACATACGATATTGCAGTCCTGGCCAAGCTGTGTCTACCCTATTGATTGCTTTGCATTCTTTAAGGAATCCGGAGGCAGTGGCAAATTTGACGTGGAAGTTTCCGAACCTAACTATGTCTGGTATGCTACAGATAATGCTGACTGGATTACTATAACATCAGGAAGTGACGGCTACCACACTGGTAATGAGCCTGTTGCGTATACGGTCACATTAAACTCCAGCGAGGCCCCGCGTGAAGGAAAGATATTTATCGAGTGTGAGACACATACGATATTGCAGGCCGGGCCAGGCTATAGCTGCCCTATTTCACCTAAAGTTGTGGGTTATTTTCCAAGGTGGGAGGATCTATCCAAGATTAAGTATGACAAACTGACCCATATCAATTATTCCTTTCTGTATCCTACATCAAACGGAGGACTTGAATGGACTACAGATAATACTTTGAGGGATGACTTCGATGATGAGACTTATGCTGACAAATGGACTATCTATCACAATGATGGAACAATCACTGAATCCGGAACCACACTTCATGTGAACGTACATAAGCCCGCAAATGACTGTGACTGTGCAGTCCTTGATTCCAAAAAAAAGTTTTCAGGAGAAAATTTAATTTTTGAAACCAGAGTCAAACCGGATGGATACGGGGGAGTCTATCTCTGTGTAAAGAAAGACAGCAGCAACATAGTCAGATTTGGGTTTAATACTGATGATGAAGAATATGTTGAGTTTGGTATATTTGAAGATGGAGCTTACGATTACCAGCACATTGAGAGCAGCACGCCTTATCTCGGGACATATAATACTATCAAAATCGTTAAAACCGGCAAGGACTATGAGGCATTTCTGAATGGAATTAAAAAAGGAACCACAATTGATGGTTCGGCTTTAGGCGATAGTGATCTCATCATCGAGTTGTATAACCAGACATGCCAATTGAAATCAGGTGATTCAGATAACATTTTTGATTATGTCAGCGCCCCTAATTTCATAAACGCTTTGAATTCTACAGAGGAAGAAAAGCTAACCAATCTTGCAGTTAAAGCTAAAAATAAGGGTGTCAAGGTTCTTATTGCCGTAGGGGGATGGTTTATCGGTGATGGAGGAGGAAACGACACTCGTTTTGTGGATCTTTCAGGAGAAACCGCCTACCGAGTGGCTTTTGCCAATAATCTAGTCGATTTTATAAATACATATGGACTGGACGGTGTGGATATTGATTGGGAATATCCAGATTCCAGTGATCAGTCTAATAACTTTGAAAAATTGATGAAAGAGCTACATATCACCACGCAAGATCCTACCAAATTCAATGACAATAAAGTAAAATTGCTTACTGCCGCAGTACCCCCAGACAAATACTATGGTCAGTGGGTGAATTCTGGCGTTTCCAGCTATGTAGACTTCATCAATATCATGGCCTACGACAAAACTGCTGACAATCATTCTCCCTGCACGTATGCGGTTGAGGCCTTTAACTATTGGAGTAAAACTAAATGCTTTCCAAAAGAACAGCTTATTATAGGTGTCCCATTCTATGGCAGAAACAATCAAACAACGCCTCCAAGCTTTAAAACCTATGCCAAGATCATCGAGGAAAACCCAGCTCTTGATCCAGACACTAACAAAGTGGGCGACTATTACTTCAACGGAATAAATACCGTTAAAAATAAAACACTTTTTGCAATTCATAAGGCGGCTGGAGTGATGATATGGAGTATCGACCAGGATTCCTTTGCGAAAAAATCATTGCTAGATGCGATTGATATGGTAATAAATAGAAGATCTATGCCATGGATACCATTGCTACTGCTATATGACTAGTCCGTTCATGTGAAATTACTTAAACCGTCAGCTCCGAGGAAGGTCAGTAATGGCCCTACCTCTTTTTTGAAAACGCCCATATGTTGTGCTTAGAGAATTAGAATCTCAAGCATATATATTTTGCTATTAAACTGAATTTCTGAGATTTTTGTGTATTCTGGTGGTAAGCGTAACAAAATCTGGTGTCTCAAAATTTAAGGATACGATAAGCTATACGTTTCAGAGGATTTTTTAGAAGAAACAGTCCAAGTTATGTACTGCTTTGAATGATGATTTGGGGTAAGCTTGAATTTTCCTTTATTTAATGTTACAAAACAAAAGCATGAATAATTTGGGGGGTTGAGGCGACATCTTATTGGCAAGTACACTCAACTTGACTTTTCACACAAGAAGAGGTTGTGATGGGCCTTATTAAATGGAAAAAAGAATTTTCGGTTGATATAAAAGAGTTGGATAACCAGCACAAAAAAATAATTAAGATCTTGAATCATATGTTTTCTCTGCAAGGAAAAGAGAAAACTGAAAAGGAAATCGAAAAAATTTTGGGTGATTTGCATGAATATATCAAGGAGCATTTCCGAACAGAAGAAGAATATATGTTAAAGCATCATTATTCAGGTTATGATAAACAGAAGCAAGAACATAACCATTTTATAGATCGCTTATGTGAATTTCAGAAAGAATATTTAAAAGGTAACCGTGTTAACACGAGTATACTCTTAAACTTTGTGTGGGACTGGTTTTCCCAGCATATTCTTAACCTCGATAAACAAATCGGCACCTTTCTAAAAGAAAAAACCTAAGGCGTTTCAGGTGCATTAGATTGTTTACACAGATCTTATCGTTGCTAAGCAATACTGCTATGATACTTGAAGCGGCCCCTTTTAACGTATTGTGACGGTAAACAAAAGCAAATCCGATACCTCGATATTTCGTAATACGATAAGCTTTCTTTGAAACCATTAAAAATTATGGATTATTATCCGAACATGGACTATTCTTAATCCGGTTCTTTTAATGAATACCAAAACAAGTGGAAATCTGTTATTGTCTCCAAATGTATCAACAGTGATGTATAAGTGGGTTTTGTGTTATTACTATTCTGCCGTTTATTCTCAATACTAACGCGCCAAAATGAAAAACAAGCTTTCCATCACACGCAGAGGGTTTATTAGGTTATTTATTTTGGGAGTCTTAAGCCTTATCGCGGGTAAGGGCTTTCTTAATACCCGCAATTTAGAACTTGTTAAGTTGAAAGTGGGCTTGAAAAGTCTTCCCAATGCCTTCGATGGACTTAAGGTGGGCCAGATAACGGATATTCATGCAGGACCTTTAGTCAGTAGAGAGCTTGTCAGAGAGGGCGTGGACAAATTAATGTCTGCCAGACCCGACCTCATCCTGTTAACAGGGGACTTTGTCAGCGGTGCGACTAAAATTCTCTGGACCACATACGGTGGATTCAAGGAAAAACATTATAAGTATTGTATGGAAGAATTGGGTAGACTAAAGGCTCCCCTTGGTGTTTTCGCTGTCCTTGGTAACCATGATTTCTGGAGCGGGATTGAGGTAGCCGATAAGATAGCCAATGGATTAGAGAACATTGGCGTAAGAGTCTTAAGGAATGAATTCCAAACCTTAAAAAGAGGGGGCGAGACCCTTCAATTAATAGGGGTGGATGATTATTGGGAAGGTTCATATAGCCTGTCAAGGGCGCTAAAAAATGTTCCTGAAGACGCCTGTAGGATATTACTCTCCCATAATCCGGATGTAAATGAAGACATAGAAAACCTGGGCGAACGTATCGACTTCATCATTTCCGGGCATACCCATGGTGGCCAGGTTGTTCTTCCTTTTGTGGGTGCTCTTTACGTACCCTCACCATTCGGCCAGAAATACCTGGCAGGACTTGTAAAGGATGGAAAGAGGCAAACCTACGTTAGTAGGGGGCTTGGTCTTTTTTTCATACCAATCAGGTTGAATTGTCCACCGGACGTGAGTGTATTGACCTTATATCAGGCATAGTACAAAGAAAGTAATGGGGCCTACTCTTGACCCTTGATGAACAATGAGCAGTATGGATAGGATATTGAAACGTGAGATGCTAAGGGAGAGGCTATCGTCCGAGAAAACGGCTACCGGCTGATCGAATAGTCTATTACTCTTCTTTACATGCGTTATATCTACTCAAACCAAAATGAAATGATTGGACCTGAATGAAGATTCTCATTGTATCAGATATTCATGGTAATTTTCATGCGCTGGACGCCGTAATGAAAAAAGTGCCCCACCATGTGCTCATCTGCTGCGGCGATCTGGTGGTCGATTATCCGTATCCCCATGAGTGCATCCGAACCGTCAAATCGGTCTGCACCCATATCTGTCGGGGAAACAATGATGACGTGGTGGCACAGAACAAAAAATCGTCGGATTACCTGTCGGAAAGATACGCCAATTACGCGGCGGCCATCGACCGGGCAACGGAACTGACGCAACGGGCGATCAGGGATGAGGACAGACAATACCTGGCAGGACTTCCCAGAGAATGCAGGTTTACAATGAACGGCATCTCGTTTTACATGAACCATACCGGCCCCGGTCTGGTGCTGAACCACTACCTCGATCTGAACGTCCCCGCGTCGGAACTGCACCGGCACTATGAAAATATCCGGGCGAACGTTATGGTCACCGGGCACACACACATCCCCTATATCAAGCATGTCAAAAACAGGATCCTCGTCAATCCGGGCAGCGTGGGAGAACCCAGGGACGGCGACCCCCGGGCGAGTTACGCGACCTTCGATACGGTGAACGGCCGGATCGCGCTGGGTCGGCTGGCGTATGACACCACGGAAACGCTCAGACGGCTTGATGCATTGAGTTATCCGAATTATTCACGGTACTGTCTCGAAAACGGGGTCCTGCCGGAAAACCCGGAAGACCGGTGAGCCGCGCCGACCAACATTCGGTCTTACGCCAAATAAAAAGTGTTGAGTCTGCTCTTGACTTGGTATCTAAATAACCAGACTATTATGAACCGGACCAAACTTCATAATAGTCAAGGAGAAGAAATTATGATTCGCGGGATCGCATGTCTGATTTTTGTGGGTATGATAATTGTTGCCGTACCGGGGTTGGCAACGGACCTCGAGAAGGAGAAGGCTGCAACATCCGCGGCCCGGAAATGGTTGACCCTGGTAGATGAGTGTAAATACGCGGACAGTTGGAGCGAAGCGGCGGAATACTTCAAAAAAGCCGTCAAAAAGGAGCAGTGGGAGCAGTCGCTCCTGGCCGCGCGGATGCCTCTTGGCAAGCTCGTTTCAAGGAAACTCAAGAGCCGGACCTGCAGGACTTCACTGCCCGGCGCCCCGGACGGACAGTACGTGGTGATACGTTTCCGGGCCTCGTTTGAAAACAAAAAATCAGCGATCGAAACAGTCACCCCCATGCTGGATAAAGACGGAAACTGGAGAGTTTCAGGCTATTACATCAAATAAGCGCCTGACCGGCGGCTGGTCTTCTAAGCGGGCAAAGAGTGAGAGAAAGCGCGGTGGACTCCGGACGCCTTGAAGAAAAGGAGGGAGACCTCTGTCACGGACGGCTTTTCCTGTTCAAATAAAAAAGGAGCACACATAGGACCACGAAACTGATGGCCGCGAAAAAACGGGAAGGTTTTCGCGTTCCCGGCATTACGGTGCTGGTGAGTTCAGGGAGGGGTACAGGATCGATGGGAAGTCCGTAACGGCGCGCGATCTTTTTGATGTTCAGGAGATGAATGACCGGAATTCCCTGTTCACTCATGATAAAGATGATCCCCTTTTGCGGATGATCGCGAAAAGCGATGTCTTTCAACAGCCCCGTTCGAAGAGAGTAGGATTCGGGGCAATTTCCGAGAGCCGCAAGGGACCCGCCGACGTTTATATAGAGCGCGATGTTCTTTTCAGCGTCCCGGTCTTCAAATAACTCCAGTCGCTTTTGAATATCAGCGATCAGTGTTTCCTTTCCTTTTTCATCCAGAAATGGAACGTGGTTCCTTTGAATCGCTTTCAATCCCGTTTCCATTCCCGTCCCGTCCAGCCCCCCCTGGGTGTCGATGATACCCCCCAGTGAGGCGGCCCTTGACCGGTAAGGGAAGATACTGTTTTCTCTTAAGACCCGTTCCATGTCCAGCCACGTCAGTTCAGGATGGTTCGCCCCATAGGATGACGCGCCTATGGAACTCGTGATGATCGGGTTCAGTTTCAGTGTGTGAACGGCTGAAAGCGCGGCAATATTCAGGGCCGGGAAAGATCCTGAAAAAGTAATGGCCACCCGGTCTCCCTCTGTGAGCCCGCAATCTTTTATCATGTCCACGATAACCGCGGCAAAAAGGGGATTTGTTGAAGTCCTTTTCGCTGAAAGCGATCCCAATGTGCTGGTCAGGTCCGAATATTCCTCTCCGATGATACCGGTTCCGTTAGGATCCTCCCGTGACTCAATGGCGATCCCGATTCTCTGTTTCTCTTTTTTAACAGCATCGAGGGCCCGGTGCATCAGGACGGCCGCCGCCTTCCCGTATTCGTGCCGATCCTTTTCCGGCGTTACGACATATTCACTCAACACCAGCAACAGGACGGCAAGGAAAGCGGCGCCCAGCAGGCCCTTTTGGCGTGTTTTTGAGTCGGGGTTATAGTCCATTGCATGTGCACCGGGTTTGGATTGAGTGTTTCAGTTCCAATATATTCGGCCCGTTGCCATGAGGATCAACCGAACCATAATGGAAACCGTCACCATCAGGGACAGGGTCGGGATCACGCGCTGACGATCCATCTCATTGGCAATGAGACCCGGTATAATGTATCCGATGACATCCACTTCCGTATAAAACATGCTGAAGCGGATGACGTAGACCTCGTAAATCCATCGCAAAGCATAGCCCGTGAGAATCATAAGCAGAAACCGCCTTTTCCCGTACAAAATGGTCACCTTCGAGAGAAGACGGACAAGGCCATAGACGGCAAAGGATATGGCCAGGGTGCTGATGATCATTCCCGGGCGGTTCCAGTACAGGGCAAGGTACCCCGGCACAACCAGACCCCCGGGGGAAAGCCCTATCCATTCATAGATCACAAAGCCCAGGACAAGTCCTATGGCGATTGACTCGGCGAGAATCATGGGTTTTCTTCCAATTGAAAATAGCGCGACAGATCAGCGCCCGTTCCTTTGCGATTGCCCAGCCCAACCAGGGTCCATTCCTTTGCGTTTACCTGCCGCTCAAGGGTCTTAAGGACTTTCCCGGGCGATCCCTTTCCAAAAAGGTGGACAGGGCGTTCCTTGGCGGCATCAACGGAGCGGCCGCCCATGTTTCTGTAAATATGCCTCCTGGCCAGCCGTTGATGATCACCCACCAGCACAATGTGCTTGAACGCGGTCTCCCGGGCGACAAAGGAGGCGAATGAAAGCATTCTTAGGGGCCTGTCCGATCGATTGTTGAGGACGGCAACCAGAGGCCGCGGATATTTTTCATCAAAAGATATCCGATCGAGGATCTGTTTCGCGGATTCAATGTCATTGGCGGAAAAGGCATCGATAAAATGGATGTGTCCGGATTTGCGTTCTTTTTTTACGTATACCGGATTGTCTTCACAACCCTTTTCATGGAGTGAAAATTGTGCTGTTTTCGAATACATTCCTTCAACCAGGCGGCATACCTTTCTGGCTGTCAGCTCATTTTCTCGGGCGCCCTTATTTCCTGTGAATCCTTTCTCGAAATCCGCATCATACTTATCCGTCAGGCAGACCCTGGTATTTAACCGGGCCGCACGGGACTTGAAAAAGGAAAGATATCGATTTTCAGATGTGACCAGTATCCCGTTTCTCGGAATGCCGGCACTGAGCGAGGCGGCAATGTCATCCAGGGTTTTTCCCATGACCTCAAAATGGTCGGGCCGCACATTGGTGATCACTCCGATGGTGGACTGAATCATGTCCGCCTCCGATGTGAACTGCAGCGGGGGCGCCAGTGCCATACACTCGACGACAATTGCTTCAGCCTTGAGGGCAGCCGCCCTGCGGATGAATGTGACCTGTTCCTGGATGCGCGCGGGTCCCCGTCTTTTCCAACTTTGTTCACGACCGTCGGGGCCAATGAAGAGCGCCGCGTCCCCCGTGGTTTTGGCAACCGTCCGAACGCCGTTCTCCCTGAGCATACGCGCGATCAGGCGCGTCACGCTTGTTTTTCCCCTTGTCCCATTCACGTGAACACGAATCGGTATGGCATTCAGCCTCTTCCTGTGGAGTATTTTTTCCAGGATCAAGTAGCCTGTGACGGTGATCAGGATGAGAAGGTAAGGCATGGTTTCCGGGGTTGTTGATTTAAGCTCAAGCCTCTGCTTGCGAAAGCCTTTTTATATGAAAAAGGCACTGTTCGGGCCGGGTGTTTGAGTGGCTTTGTCCCGCGCCGGGTAACCGTAACCCGTCGTTTTCAGGACGCCGGCACTCAAACACCTCTATCCAAGATGGTTCTTTTAATCGATGACCGCGCGGTTGATGATGTGCGCGATTTTATTCTGGAGCGGAGATACGTCAAAGAACCAGTAGACGTGAGTCATAAAGACCATCACCGTATCTTCATTCGGGTTGGCGAACCATCGTGTGCCATAGAAACCAACCCAGCCAAAAGCGCCTTCCCCGCCCATATAGGAATCGTTCGGCATATCCGCTACGTTGTCTTCCTGGATATCGACCATGTATCCCCAGCGGTTATTCCAGAAAGGAAAGACTTTTTCCCCGATCTGGTTGGTTGTCATCAGTTTAACCGCCTGTTTGCTCAAGAGGCGTTTTCCGTTATACACGCCGCCGTTTAAGAGCATCTGGACAAAGCTCATCCAATCCGCGGCAGTAGAGTGTATACCCGCGCATGGGGCAAAAAAGGATTGCTTGTCGGTGAAGGACATTTCCCTTTCATACTCGGCATAGGGACCCAGGTAATCTTTAATGAATTTATCACCTTTTTTTCCATTTTTTCCATCATGACCATAATAATAGTCGGCAACCCTTGAAAGCTTGGACTTTGGCTCAAAAAAGCACGTGTCGCTCATCCCCAGGGGCTTGAAGATGTTCTTCTCCATGTATTTGTCCAAACTCATTCCTGAAATAACTTCAACCAGATGACCGAGCGCGATGACTCCGGGATCGGAGTAATTGAAACCTTCGCCCGGTTGAAACATCAACGGGATACCCGCGATGTTCTTGGTCTCGTCCCCGATGGTTCCGTCATAGACCGCCATCCCGTCCTTGATTTTTGCCTGAATCATCAGGTTCGTGACAAAGTCCCCTGCCGGAGTACCGAAACAGCGGGTACATCCGATACCCGAAGTCATGGTCAACAGATCATGGAAAGTGATCTCCCGTTTCGCCTTGACCAGTTTGATCTTACCGTTCTTGTCCTGCACGGCGACCTGCGGTTTGGCGAATTCGGGGACATACGCCGAAATCGGATCCGTCAAAAGGATTTTTCCCTGATCCACCAACTGCAGGATGGACGTCGCGGTCAATGCCTTTGTCATGGAGGCAACCAGGAAAATGGCGTCCGTCGTCATCGGCTTGTTTTTTTCCTTTTCCGCGTTTCCGAAGGCCTTCAGATAGGCGATTTTTCCATGGCGGGCAACCAGTACCACCGCGCCGGCCATGTTTTCGCTGTCAATATACTTTTTCACCTGTTCATCGATATTTTTAAGCTGATCCGATGACATGCCCACACTTTCCGGTTTAACGGTTAACGGCTCTTTTCCAAAACTCAGGGAAACAGTCATCAGGCATACCATCACAGCAATCAATGCCACCTTAAATATTCTCATCTTTCCTCTCCTCCCTTTTCCTTAATAAATGATAAAAAAACTGTTTTATCCGTCCATATCAATACGACAACCCGTTATTTTCAGCGTAACCTCCTTCCCGTGGACATATAACTGATTTCTACAGGATCCGAAATCTTACTTCCGATATCCTGAGAAGTCCACGCTTTGCCAGGGGCCGACCCATTCGCAGGGTCTTCCCTGTACCCAGTAGATTTTGGTCTTCCCGTCTTTTCTCAGAATCGCCTGAGCCGCATGAACGGTTCCCCCCATATCCACGTCGATCGCCGCCCCCCAGTACGCGCAGGGCGTATGCTTGCCGATGTAAACGGGGATGTTGCTGTCTTCGAGGAATTCAATCTTTTTGCCGGTTTTTTCCTCATAAAAATAGCGAATTCCCTGCATCTCCTTGGCCGTGTCAGCGTCGATTTCACCGAAGTGGTGTTTGATATACCAGTCAAATGTATGGTATCTTTCGGGAAATTCCGGCGGTTGGATACCCATGGGCTCACTCACGAGTTGATTGTTCTCGTCATAGTATTTTTTTGATCCGTACCAGTTGGCGTAGACAACGTAGTTGCCCGCCTCGTTCATGTCTCCGGGGGTTCTTACCGCATGCCTGTGGGAACTGACCTCAAGGACGGCCACCTCATCGGGGTCCGCGATCAGGTAGGCCCAGGGCCCGGTCTGGAGTATGGTTTTTCTGTTTGATTTTTTTCGATAATCCGGGCTTCCCAGGGTCATCATGTCGATTGTTTCCCTGGCGCTGCCGCAATAGGCCGCCGCGTGGACCATCAGCGGCGCGATCGCCAGGCCGAAGTCAATTTCGTCCGTGCTCCTGCCGCCGAAAAAATTGCCGATCCCCACACCCCGGTCATTGACGATGAGATTGTAACCCCCAACCACGCCCGCCGGTTGCATGGACCAGAAGCAATGGGCTTTCGGATCCTTCGGAGTCGCCACGTAAGCGACACTCCATCCGCCGGGCACAAATTTGGGGAGATCATAGTTATTGGCGATAAGAGTCTCCCGGTTTTTGGTCGGAGACAGGAGGGGACCTCTGGCGTTTCCACTGGCGGCAAAACCGGTACAGTGCTGCGCCGCAAACTTTTTATGGACGGATTGTCCGGTTCGCTGTCCGGGTATGGGTGTTGTCTTGCCTTTATGAAATTCCGGTTTGGGGTGCCCGAAATCCAGGTCCAGGTAAACGTTGATCAAAAGGATCTTCTCAAAATCGGTCAGATCTTTGGAATGGGTTGATTCCCCCAGGACTTCCGACGCGCCCTCACCGATCCCCTTCATGAATTCAATCATCTGGGGAGAATAGTCCCGGATCACCTTCGAATAACGCTCAAGATCCTCGCGCAGGTGCGGAAGACCGAATCTCACCTTGAAATGTCCAATAAGATAATTGTAGACATTCAGGATCAGACTCCCGGCACGCTCCCCGTACTGGTAACCCATTTCGCGCCAGTCGCCCCGGATGTTTCCGATAAATATCACGGTGTCGTCATACTTCGGAAAACCTTCGGGCACTTCATAGTACTGGACTCTCGGGTTATATCCCGGGACCGCGCCGATGGGCCGGTAACGGTCTTCGGCCTCCCCGGCCAGGGCGGGAAGACTGAATGTGGTAAATAAGCATGTTGACAGGAGAACGCATACCAAAAGCCGCATTGATGATCTCATGTGATGTCCTCTTCAAATAGTGCCTGATCAGGGATTCCCGTCATTCAAGCGACCGCGCGCGAAAATGACGAACCCCTTCTATTTTTTCCCCGAAAAAAGCGCGGGGACGATTTTCTTGAGTTCCAGAATGTTTTTCATGTACGTGATCGGGATATTGTTTTTTTCAGCCAATCCCTTGATGAAACCGTCTTTATCGCCGCTCTTGATCACCACAAGATGGTCGACCCTCGGGGCGACCTGAGAGATCACCGAATCGGTCAGCTTGTCTCTGCCCCCCCGGCCCCCGGCGCCTCCCGCGAACATTCCGATGACTTTAATCTTTTTCTTCTTAGCCTCTTTGATTAAGCCGTGAACCCGTGCCACTTCCTTTTCCAGCTTGATACCCGCGGTTCCAAGCCCTTTCATGCTGACGCCCATGACCAGCAACAGGCTCTTGATATCCGCCAGGTCGGACGTTTGGGCGAGCAGGTTGTATTTCATATCGAGCTTTTTTCGCTTGGAGATGATTTTGACCATCAAAGCGTCCGGGCTCTGTCCCGCGGAGGTCAGCAGAAAGGGGGTGGGAAATCTGGGTGTTTCTTTGATTTGCTTCGCGGAAAGGTCGCAAACAAAAATCATTGAAACACAAAATGTCATCAGGAGAAGACACACGCATCTTTTCATAACAGTCACTTTTTGCCTCCATATTTCATTGGGTTTGTTTTTTTCTATTGAAATCTGTCGTTTCTCTCTTTGGGTTCCAAAAGCCCTATGATCCCTTTATCGAGCAATTCCGAATATTCCGGAATATTGTCTATTTCAATTGTTTTGGACTCATCGTATTCGGAAAGGCTTCTGGAAAGTTCCATAACTGTGGTGAGATGCCGGGCCACCCTTTCATCGAGTGAGATGCCTTTCTTGGAATCGTATTCAACAAACAATTTTCCCTTGCGGTACAGGAGATCGTAAAACGGATCCTTTCCGTCCCATAAGAGATCCTGTGTGATTTTACCTCGAAATTTCCCGAACGCGATATTGGTCGTTTCCGCCAGGACGACCATAGCGTCGGTATGCTCTCCAATGGCGCGGTGGGAAAAACCGTATACTTTTTTCGGGGATTGAAACATCTTGATGCTGATTCCCTCCATTTGAAGCGCCATCAGGGTCATGGCGACCAGCTCCATGGCCCGGTCATGACCCACCAGGCAGTCAACCACGTAGTGCTCCGCGTACGCTTCATGCATGTCGAGCACCAGATTGATTTTTTCCCGGTTGATGAATTCAATCAACGCGGCGGCCACTTTCTCCATGATAAATCCATTCGCCCTGCCGGGATAGACCCGGTTCAGGTTTCTGGATTCGGTGCCCGGGTATTTCTGACCCGTAAGGGGATGGGCGTAGACTTCCGGATCCGGGAACTGATGGGCCCAATTGGCGTATCGAGCGCCGGTCCTGATCTTCCGGACGCCTTTGGATGTCTTGATCTCCAGAAACTGAGGATAGGCCTCCATTTCAAGGGTATAGGTCGAGCCGCTCCGGTTGACTCTCGGGATGATAATCAGTTCCCCCTTTTTGACAACGGCGTTTTCCAGCAAGGTGATGGCGGAAACGTGAGCGGCAATCTCATCATTGTGGGTCCCTCCGAATATCAGGAATTTTCCACCCGGTTCCTTACCCTTGAGAAAATAGAGATCCGTATCCATGGGCGTGTCTTTCAGGCGGGGGACATAGTCGCTCAGTTTTCCTTTTCCGGTGACGCCGGGACCCGGAAACAGGGTATCCGGTTTGTGCATTTCAAGGAACGTGGTTCCGGAGTGTATGATAAGGATGCCTGCCATAACCAGGAGGAAAAAAGAAGCGATGCGGTGATTTGATTTGAGTGCCTTCATCATGTTTTTCATTTCGCTTTTTATTTGATTGAGAAGAGTCTGAGTACAAAGGGAACCAATATGGCCGCGTACATCACCTGATCCGATATCTTCTTTTTCCGGAAGAGATTGGTTATAAAAATCACGATAAAGTAGACTATGATGAGCTTATACAACAGGCCGATGATCGCGGCTTCGTCCATTGGGGACCTCCATACTCAGGGAATCAGTTGTTTCAGTAACGGCGACATCAGGATCACGGCAATCGACCAGACGATCATGATCAACGCCGGAACCATGCAACGCAGGAAAATCCGCGCGTATGACGCTTCATTTACGGCCTGGGCCGCCAGATTTCCTGATAGAGCGGTTGGAGGAACAATATCCGCCACACCGGCAATCAGGGAGACCGCGGCCGATGTAATGATGGTACTTTTAGGAAGCAGGGCCAGGACATAAGGGAAACCCAGAATAAAGGTGGAACCGAACACGGTCCCGAAGCTTCCCAGAAGCGGCAGGCTGATCAGGCTGGGATAGAAAAGCCAGTCCGGCAGCCCCGCGAAGAAGAAAGTCGTCAACAGACCCCGGACACCGGTCAACGACAGGATTTCACTCTTTATACCTACGGTGACGATGATCATCAGGATGATAAAGGACTGCCCGGCCAGGGCTTCTGTGGAGGCCCTGAAAAAATCGCGGATTTTCAATTTCAGCAACCCGGTCAACGCGCCGATCATGAGAATCAGGGGCAGGCTGAGATGCGGGAAATGAGGAACCGTCCGTTCGCACAATAATAAAACCGTGACCACGATGATGGGTAGATAAACCAACGGTCCCTCGCTGTCTGATGGTGATTCGGAGGCCTTTCTGATCAAATCCTCCAGAGCGGTTTTATCCCCGTACCGGAGTCCGATCCATAAAGCGAATCCCGCGGCGAGAGGGAGCGTCAGCAGCAGTGTGATCAGAGTGAATCCCTCATAGGGGATGGCAATAATGGCCCCGATATACATCAACGGGATATTCACCGGCGGGGCGATCATACCCAGAATGGCGCCCATGGTGATGAATACCGCGGCCCAGGGTCTGGGAATCCCCATTCCCAGCAACAGGGGGGCTGCCACGGCGCCGGTGCTGACCACGGCCACAGAACCGATTCCCGTAAGCATTCCGGGCAGCATGAGCAGAAACATGATGCCCAGGAGCATGAGGACGCGGTACCGTCCGAATCTGAGGAGTATCGCCTTTTTAACGGCTTCGTTGAAGCCGATCTCCGACATGACTTTGACAAGTATAAGGCCCGCCGCAAATACCATGACAATATAGAAAAACCCGAACGAACCCTCGACAAATCTTGAAACAGGCAATCCCGTTCCCGCGACCAGAGAGCCGGCTATGGCCGAGAGGGTTATGGTATAAGGGGCCGGTATTTTAATGGCCGTTGAAAATATGATGACAATGGAGAGAATGACGACCAGCGTCAGGACGGTGGATAAAACCATAGTTTGTCTCTTTTATTCTTTCGCGTATTTTTTCAGAATCTGATTATAGGTCCCGTCCGTTTTTATTTTTTTAAGGTTTTTGATGGCAATTTTGCTCAAAGGCTCACCCCTGGGATTCCTTTTATTAAAAAAGCAGGAATATTTTTTGCCCCCTTTTTCGTAAATAGGGACTTCGATAAGATCTTTCAGGTCTTCCGCGGAAAAGTCGCCTTTCCCGGCAATAGCCGCGACCCCGACCGACTGAATGAGTCCATATTTCATAAGAACGTTTACCGGTTTGACTTTGACCTCGACCTCCCGTTCAGGGTCCGTGATAATGGTTTTGACAATTTCAACCAAAGGCCCCGGTTTTTCCCTGTTCAGGGTAGCAAGGTGTTTGATTTTATACGCGTAAACCGTTATCTGTTTTTCTTCCCGCGGTTCCGTGGCCAGCCGAACGGCCGTGGCGCCGTATGCCGTAGCTGATATCAACAGGAAAGCAACCAGACAGAAGACGGCGCTCAGGTTTTTGTTAATCATTGTGTCCTCCTTCTCTGTAAAAAAAATATGAAATAAAGCCCAAAATGGAATCGGACTGGATAGACTGCTGATAATGCTTCTACTTAAACATAGAAACAAATGGGTGGGAATCGGACTATTTCGGAAAGAGTGTCATTTTTTCGGAACCCTGATGTAAAAAATAAACGCGTGCAGTGTAGGATAATTCACTACATAAGGATCCACGCGTTTTGAAATATATTGAGACCACAGGGTTTTCCGAGAGATCCCTCTTGTTCGGGGCCTGACAGGAAAGGACTGAAACAAAAGAAAACAGGGACGGAATATGAATGCGGGATTTCGATACCGGCGCACCCGCGCCGGGCCGGTCAGAGTTCAATCAAACTGTTTCGTAAAGCGAAAAGGGCCATCTCGACATTGTTTTTGAGGTCGAGTTTTTCCATAATCCTTGCCCGGTACGTGTTGACCGTTTTCGGGCTGATGCAGTAATTTTGCGCGATCTCGTTAACGGTCATGCCCTGAGCGAGTCCTACCAGTATCTGTTTTTCACGCTGTGAAAGCTTGGACACCGGATCCGAATGATCGGAACCGACGGTAATCCTGTAGGCAAGGAGTTCGTAAGCCTTTTCACTCAGAAAACGTCCGCCGCCATGAACTTTTCGAATGGATTTGACCAGGTCTTCCGGCGCGGAACTCTTGGTGACATAACCATTTGCTCCCTGCTCCAGGGCCTGAACAACAAAGTACTCCAGTTCATGCATGCTCAGCAGGACAACCTTTATTGTCGGATTCACGTCTTTGAGCCTGGGGATCAGTTCCAACCCGTCCATACCCGGCATGGAGATGTCTATGACAGCGACATCCGGTTTTATTCGTTTGACCGTTTCTATGGCCTCCTGACCGTTGGAGGCCTCTCCGACGACCTCCATGTCAGTGTGGTCATTTATGAGACCGCGGAAGCCCGCTCGAACCATTTCATGGTCATCCACCAGGACAACTCTTATTTTCTCGGACATGTTTTCTACTCCGTAAAGGCCGATAACCGAACAATCAGTTTCAGAAAAAAGCCCTGACCGGGTGCTGTTTGTATTATCAAATCCCCGCCGATCAATCTTGCCCGCTCCTTCATGCCCGCAATGCCGAGCGCCTTCCCTGAATTTAAGAGAACTTCGTCGCATCCTCTCCCGTTGTCTGATATTTCAAACTCGATCAACTCACCCTGCTTGTATAATTTGATATTGACATGGGTGGCATTTGAATGGCGGGTCACATTGGTCAGACACTCCTGGGCAACCCTGAAGAGAGTCGATTCAATCACCTCGTCATCCAGGCTGATCACATCCCCGGATAAGGTACACTCGATACCTGTTCTTTTTGTGAATTCTTTGCACATCCAGTGAAGGGCTTCATTCAGTTCCATGCTGTCCAGGATTTTCGGCCGGAGCCGTAATGCCAGTTCTTTGACTTCATACATTAACCTGTCAATTGAATCGATGATCTCCTCTGACGATTTGTCCTGATTCGCGTAATGGTTTCCTCCCTTTGAAAACACGCGGGACACCTGGATTTTCAACAGTGTGAGCATTTGCCCAAGCTCGTCATGCAATTCTCTCGCGATGGACGCCCTCTCATTTTCCTGGTTTGTGATCATCTTGCGGGACAGGGCCTTGATCTCACGCTCCGCGGATTTTCTTTCAGCCACCTCATTTTCCAGGAGCCGCAGGGATTGGGCCAGGTGAGAAGTGGTGGCGTTGATGGCTCTGCCGAGTTTGGCGAATTCGTTGTCTCCTTTTATCTCGACAGTCTGGTCCAGGTCTCCCTCCTTTATGGCTTTCGCGGTTCTGACCATATGATTGAGAGGCCTGGTAATGGAACGATTCGTCGCCATCGTTACCAGAACAATAATAAGGATCCCCGCTGAAATGAGCAGGACCAGCAGTATGGCGGCTGAGGTCTTCAGCCTTTTTTTGGCGGAATAGGCCTCCAAATGGATGCTGTCCGCTTTGGCGGTCAATTTTTGGGCGATGAGATCAAATTGCTCTTCCTTGAGATTTTCCGCGTGCACCAGGTCCGCTGATTCCCGAATCAGGGTGACGCAATCTTTGATGGTTGTGATGAGATCGGCAGTCTCCTTTTGCAGGGCCGTGTCGCCCAGAGTCTCACTGCTCAGCTCCAGGGCCCCGAATATACCCGGACTGTATGTCTTCACATAATTGAAAAGGAGGTTTAAATGTTTCTCATCCTTGGAAATGATGGAACGTTTGTGGTGGACCAGGATTCGTAAGCACATGTTGCGGATATGATGTAAGGCCAAACGTTGGCCAGCAGCCATGTAAACGGTTTGGGGTCTTGATCCGGGGTGAGGATTCAGTTCCCTGGTCTGGGTGTCGAGACTCAGACCCAGACACATGGACTGGACGCTCTCCACGTTCGCGTTCAGGCGGTCGTTCATCTCTTCCTGGAGTTTATAAAGGGCAACGATTTCTTCGAAAGATTTCTGGTAGGCCTTGATCAGGTCGATGAGTGGATGCTTGGCCGGACCGAAAATATGGCCGTTCGTGTCCAGATCGTTCAGCATTTCCTGTGTTTTCTTTTTGACCGTGTGCCGGTAGCCGTCCTCATAATATTTACGATACGCTTTTTCCGCTATCTGAGCCTGCTGGATGAGTTTAACGATCCGACCGGCCCCTTCCTGTATTTCGTATTTTTCCTCCAAATGAAAAAGAAAATATCCGCAAGCCACGAGCATGGCGATCAATATAAAGACCACCAGGATCATGGATATTGTCAACCTTTTTTTTATACCGGTAAATAAAGTAGGCTTTCTGTTCAGCATATGGATCATTTTTCAGGGACCAGGTCCTGAAGCACCTTCAGCACCTGGTTCTTTGTGATGTTTTCTATCCCGCAGGCGATCACATATGTCCTTCCGTCAACACGGCATTCGCGGGCATATGCGGTTTTAACAATTGGCATCTCTTCGCTGGTTTTGCGATAATAATACTCAATCCATCCTGCCTTGTTTTCCTTCACCATCCTGTTCATTTCCGCGATATACAGCTTTCCGATGATGTCCTGCATGAACAGAATGTTTTTCCCCACCATTTCAGGGTCCATTGGAGAGGCCATGACCTCAGCGTCCACCAGGGTGTGGGCAAAGATGTAGGTCTCATGATCGAAAAAAGCACTTTCTTTATTCATGCAGATTTTGAAGGCGGCAGCGCCTTTTTGTTGAAGCAGTCTGCAGAACCGGTTGACCTTATTCATGACAAGAATAGGATGTAAGGAAGCTTTTTCCGTTAACTCATTTGTCTCTATATTTTCTTTTTCTTTCACAAAATCACGCAGGGATGCCGTGAACGACATTTCCAGTGGAAAAACCAGGAGCGCGGTCATCAGAAACATCGCGACTAAAGAGGACTTGCCTGCACGGGCTGAAATGTCTTTTTCAAGCATAAATAATCCTTTCCGACCGATGTGCCATCGGAAGATATCAAATTCAGGCTGAAATATCAATTCATTCCATAATCACAAAAAAGGTTTCTTTTCCCTTCTCTTTATGATCCTTTATCAGTCAACCCCATGACCCGTTCGAATGCTTTAAAAATTTATCAAATAAAAATTGAAGGGAGTTGAAATGAATTCAAAGACAAAGATTGGAATAATTATCTGTGATCGCTACCGTCGCTGCGCGGGCGGGAAGTGTTTCCGGGCAATGAAGAAAAAGGAAGGGGCCTTCAGCATCTACACGGACACCGAACCTGAGTTGGTTGGTTTTACAACGTGCGATGGTTGTCCCGGTGGCAATATAGAATATGCGGGGGAAGAGATGGTGAAAAATGGCGCGGAGGTTATTCATTTGGCCACCGGCCTGGTGGTTGGTTATCCCCCCTGTCCCTATATCGATACGTTTAAAGCCTTTCTCGAAAAACGCTACGAAGTGCATGTCGTTGTAGGAACCCACCCCATACCGAAAAAGTATCTTGATATGCATACCGCTCTCGGGACATGGGAGAGCTCCGCTTGTAAGCCGATTGTCGCGCCGACCATGAGTGATGAAGTGACCCGTGCAAGTTACGATTAGGCATAGTCAATTTACCCTATAGTTGCATAAATAACATGGCAAATTGGGTTTAAAGACTGGTATTATAGCCTCTTTCAACCTTTTTGGCTCGGTTGTTGGAATACACTCCAAGTGACATCCTGAAAACAACGAAAAACAGCCATGTTATTTACCCGATGGGAAAGCCGAGGATGCCACATCTCCTGCGTTGTCAAAAGTTCGCGGTAAAGTACTACAGCTTCACCCTTGACGCCTTAGATCTGCCGCATCTTCGACTTTTGCAACGTTAGCATTTGAAACTGACGCTTCGCGTCGGATTCATTTATGAAAGAAACTTGCTTCAAAATAGCTTCGACCTTGTTATTATAATGGGACGCTCTGACAGTTAAGGCCGATAACCCAATGGT
>DAOUXC010000282.1 GCA_030666795.1 Desulfobacteraceae bacterium | reverse complement strand
TCCCCCATACCCCCTGCTATCAGCACATCAGCGCCTTGCTCATAGAGCCACCGGGGAAGGACCCCGGGTTCATGGCCCGGCGGAGTACGCATTTCCGTTCCGGTTATTTTTCCATTTTCTGTTTCAACAAAGGCAAATTCCTCGCAGTGCCCGAAATGCGATGAAAGTTTTCCTCGTGATAACGGGATAACAACTGTTTTACCTTGATTTGAACCTTTTTCCCTGACTGGAAACTCCTTCTCCTGTTGTGTTGTATTGATGAAGTCTTGCTTTAGGGGCGGCAAACTAACAATTTCATCCACTATTTTGTTGAATTCTTGACTAATCGAGAACTCGTCTTTATCAAGTAGATCCATATTGCCAATATCGCCGTTCTGAACTACCTGGGGTTCAAAGGGCAGGGTGCCCAGAAGCCTTAAACCCTCATTTTTCGCTGTGAGCATCCCTCCCTTGGTCTTGAAAAGCTCGATCATTTTTCCGCAATGCGGGCAGATAAGACCACTCATGTTTTCTACCAAACCCAAAATCTCCATATTAACCTGGCGGCAGAAATTGATGGACTTCCGTACGTCCGCCAATGAAATCTCTTGCGGTGTGGTCACAATCAATGCCCTGGCGTCCGGGATTGTCTGGGCCACGGTCAGTGGTTCGTCTCCGGTACCAGGTGGTGCGTCAATGATTAGATAGTCAAGATCCTTCCATTCGATATCAGATATGAACTGTCTGATGACCCCAATCTTTAGAGGCCCTCTCCAGATCGTTGCCATATCCTTGTTATCTTCCCCCATGAGGGGTTCGATAGATATTACCTGCATATTTGGCAAATAGTCTACGGGCAGCGCCTTTCCATGTTCAGCACCCGGTTGAATACTCCCCTTGAGGCCTAACAATCTGGGGATACTGGGGCCATGTAGATCTACATCCATGAGACCGACCTTATAACCCCTTTTCGCTAAGGCAACAGAGAGATATGCTGCTACGCTGCTTTTACCAACACCCCCTTTTCCGCTCATGACTAAGATTTTGTTCTTTATGTGCCCCAGCGTTTTGTTGATCTCCACATCCTGCTGTTGATGCTTATCTGTTTGATTTCCCATTGCCATTAACCCTTAACCTCCTGTATTTATTTCGAATCCTTAATGCGGGATTCAACGGCTTCAATCTGTTTGCGCAGTGCGTCGGCTTGATCCTTCAATGTCTTTAACTCCTGCTCTTTAGATAAAGGAGTGGCCAATTCTTGATTTGGAGAAACAGGTCCGGGGGCTGCCATGCCTCCTCCCATTCCACGGCCCATACCCATGCCACGGCCCATACCGCGACCCATGCCCATGCCACGGCCCATGCCCATACCCCGACCCGTGCCCATACCACCGCCCATGCCGGGAGCACCGGGTGAGGCACCTGCGCCTCCACCCATACCGTAGTGGTCTGCCACATTAGCCTCGATGGTGCTTTTCAAATTTCCGTCTTTATAATCATCTATGGCCTGCCGCACAGTCCCTGTCTGGCCCACTACCAGTTCCACGCCTGCTGCAGAGAGTGTCCTAACCGCATTCGGGCCACAGTTTCCGGTTAAAACGATATTGGCCCCTTTTGATGCCACAAACTGGGCCGATTGAATCCCCGCCCCCCCGCCTAAGGCTATATTTTCATTATTAAAAGCAGTAAATTTCATATCCTCTGTGTCAACAAATACGAAATAGGCACACCTACCAAACCGTGGGTCAATCTGTGCATCCAAATCGGCTCCACTCGCACTGACCGCTACCTTCATTTTCAAGATCTCCCTTCTTTCCTAATTTTTATAAGCCCCTTATCCCGGTCCCCACACCCAGCGGAGTGGAAAAAGAGCGAAAAACAGCATCATCTGTTACAGGTCATTAATACATTTAGGCTTTTTTTTTCTAATGTCAACCCAATATCGACTTAGGCCAACTGTTTACGTGATTTTTTTCACATATTAAACAGTTGTACGGCTTTGACTTGATCTTTTCCGCCGATTTATGTTTAAAATGTGTATACGGATTTTTTATTGGTAACCTCGGAAAGATCTCTTCATTCATGGATAAAAGGTAATAGCTCAATAAGTAGCGGCGTTAGTAGATAATGACGGGGCATGCGGAATTCTTTTCAAAGAGGCGCATTTTTATTTCTACAACGCATCTGCCACGCCCCAAATACATTAACCAGTCGGCTTCCGACAGGCGGGACAGCCAAATATAATAGGAGCTATCATTTAAGGGGCTGTCCGGGGCCGAATTGTAAAGAGGACCGCCGTGGGTCGAGCCACAGCAAGGGTATGCGGCTCTTTGAAAAGAGTTCCGCATGCCCCAAATGGGCTGCACAATTTCCTTGCAGCGGGACGCCGGTCGTTATTCAAGAGACTTCCGCATAAATTCGAGTTCCCCCAAATATTCAGCAGATACGACAAAAGGTCATGGAGATCTAAAAATGCCCAAAAAAATAATGATTATTGACGATGATCCGGACGTGGTCCTGTTCCTGTCTACCATGCTTAAGGACCAAGGCTACGGTACAATAGAAGCCCGCAATGGGCAGGAAGGTATTGAAAAGGCAAAAGAGGAACTCCCGGACCTCATACTTCTGGATCTGATGATGCCCCAGAAAAGTGGAATATCCCTGCTCTCTGATCTGAAAAAGGATGCCGAGCTTAAAAAAATCCCGGTTATTATGGTCACCGGCGTATCAGGTGAGACCGGGATCGACCTTGAGTCCTTTTTTCAAAGAAGTTCAATGGCCGGTGAAGACGATGGGATAATGAGGCCTCAAGGTCTCATTGAGAAACCGGTCAACCCTGAAAAACTGCTGAGGCTGGTAAAAAAAGCCCTTGAATAATTTCGAACACAATAAAGATCCGGGTCCGGAGGACCAGGCTTGGCTATCCCCCCAAGGGGATTTGCTTTGTTGCAGTTTCATCAACATATTGAAATTCCAAATATCAAACCCCAAATATCAAACAAATTCCAATGACCGAAATTCGAAAACCCAAACAAAGTCTTGTCCTTGAGGGTTTTGTTCATTGAATATTGGAATTTGAGATTTGTTTGTTATTTGGTGCTTGGGTTTTGTACTTTTAGACAAGAAAATCCAAGGCAGCGCCAGCTACCTCTGACCTGGCCCATCGAAGATCTCGTTACGCGGGAGAGGACCAAGTTTTCCTAATAAAATAGAAGCAAACAAAAGACTTAAACATGACTCGTAAATCGGAAAGGATACTTAATGTGGCGATTGTCGGAGGCGGCCCCGGCTGCCTGGCCATCATGGACACGATATCCATGGATCGTTTCCGACACCTTCAAGTAAATCTTGTGGGCATTGCCGACATAGACCCGGACACACCGGCCCTGCAACGCGCCCAATCCTTGGGGATATATACCACGAAAGACTATCACGATCTTTTCGACCTTCCGAACCTGGACCTTATCATTGAACTCACGGGCAATAAGGATGTGAGCACGGCGATTCAGAGTGAAAAGCCTGCCCACGTGCAAATGATCGACCACACTGTTACCAGGATGTTTTGGGATTTTTTCCGCTTGGAAGATGATAAGTTAAAGGCCGAAGAGGAGGCGGAAAAACGGTTGGAGAAGGAGGTTAGAGAACGAAGCCGTAAATTAAAGGCCTCTAAGGAGGAAACGCGGCTCCAAAAGAGGACCGCCGAAGGGATTATCTATGGCTCTCCAACTCCCATGTTTGTGGTCAATAAAAACCACAAGGTTATATACTGGAACAGGGCATGTGAAAAACTGACCGGAATCCCAAGCGAAGAAATGATCGGAACCGATCGGCATTGGGCGCCTTTTTATTCCAGAAAGAGACCCCTTTTGGCCGATGTTATCATTGATAATGACATTGAAAAACTCAAAAAAGCGACCAAAAAAATGAACCTCCGCAAATCGCCGATTGTGGAAGGAGGCTATGAGGCCGAGGTTTTTGTTCCCCACTTAGGCGAAGAGGGAACACATCTTTATCTCAATACCGCACCCATAAAAGATGATGCCGGGAACATCCGTGGTGCCATTGTCACTTATCTGGACTTTTCGGAAAGAGTCAGGATGACCAGGGAGTTAAAGACGTCCGAAGAGGAGACGCGACTGCAAAAAAGGACCGCGGAAGGGATTATCTACGGCTCTCCAATTCCCATGTTTGTGCTGGATAAGGACCATAAGATAACCCATTGGAACAAGGCAGTTGAAAAACTGACCGGTTTCCGCGGTGAAGAAATGATCGGAACCACCCGGCAGTGGGAGCCCTTTTTCCCTTATCAAAGACCCATTTTAGCAGATTTGATCATCGATAATGACCAGGAAAGGATTCAAAAGTTTTATGGACACATGAAACTGAACAAATCTACCGTTGTGGAAGGGGCATACGAGGCCGAGCATTTCTTCCCCCACTTAGGTGAAGAGGGAACGCATCTTTATTTCAATGCCGCACCCATCAAAGATGACTCGGGAAACATTCGGGGCGCAATTGTCACATACCAGGATTTCTCGGAACGGGAAAAGATGCTCCTGGAGATCAAGAGACGGGAAACTTTTGTTCAAAACCTGATTCACGACTCCATCGATGGCATTATCGCCACGGAATCCAAGGGCGTAATTGTGATCTTCAACCGGGGAGCCGTTGAAATTTTAGGATACCGACCCGAGGAAATCATCGGGAGAATGACCTATGCCGAGATCCTCTCGGAGGAAACCGGTTTGGCCGTCAGAGACGCGTTTTACGGCACTGAATATGGTCCTCCCGGAAAAATCATTAACATGGAAGGAAAACTCCTCAACAAGGCAAATGAAGATATTCCGGTGAGACTCTCCGGCACCCTCATCTATGAACAGGAGCAGGAGGTGGGGAGCGTTGTCTTTGTCCAGGACCTGAGAGAGATACACAGGCTTCAGGAGGAAAAAGAACAGGCCCAGCGCATGGCCGCAATAGGACGCACTGCGGCGGGAGTTGGCTCTTATATAAAAAAAATTCTCCCACGGATTTAGGGGGGGTCCCATCTCAATAATTTTGGCACATCTAAAAAAGAACTGGAAATTTTCGGGAAAGGACG
>DAOUXC010000370.1 GCA_030666795.1 Desulfobacteraceae bacterium | reverse complement strand
TCAGGCCACCGGCTCATAGAGCCTATGGCTCGGTGAGGGGATTTTTCGCTGGCCGGAGGGATTGGGGGAGGGGGTGAAAACCATAAGAAATGTTGAGCATGCTCATGCGAACATGCTCAACACCGTTTGCATAAGATATTTAGAGGGTGCTCGGGGGAGGTAGCACCGTCGGTGTAATGAAAATAAGCAGTTCTGTCTTACCATAGCTCTTGGTCTCTGCCCCGAATAGCCAGCCCAAGACCGGGATGTCTTGCATCCAGGGAATCCCTGAGTTTTCTTCTGACTCATTTTCCGTATAGATGCCGCCGATCACAACGGTTTCTCCACTCTTGACCATCAGTTTGGTTGTGACATTTTTAGTACTCTTAGAACTATCAGAGGTCTGTTGCTCATCTGAAACAACGATGTTCAATGAAACAAAATTATTGAAACTAACGGTTGGGGTTACAGTTAAAGAGAGTTCTGCAGTTACTGCTCTTGCCTCAACATTTTCCGCAGCGTTAAGATAGAACTCTGATCCTCTGGCGATTTTTGCTTCCTCTCCATTGCTCGCAATGACTTTGGGGGCCGAGATCACCTTTGCCGTGCCCTCGCTTTCGGCAAGGGCCAGGGAGGCATCCAGGAACAGTGCCCCCAGTCCTGACGATGTCAGTCTGCCAAGGGTAAGACCTATATTAGATATCCATCCGGCAGGCGCATTGGTGTCGAAGGCGCCGCCCCACAATCTATCGCCACCTGTTCCATAGGTGGTTGCGTCGTAATTGTTAAAAGCGACCCCCGTGTTATTTCGCCGCTGCCCTGCAATACCCCATTCAATACCCAGATCACGTCCCATATTACTGGTGGCGTCCACAATGCGGGCCTCTATCATGATCTGTTTTACCGGGGTATCAAATTCCGACCGGATCTTTTTGGCCTTTTCAATGATTTCGGCAATGTCGGTCATGATAATCGTATTTGTGCGCTCATCTACACTGATGCTGCCTCTTTCGCTCTTTAACTTTTCAAGATGAGGGAGTATGTCGGTGTTGGCATCCGCGAAATCAACCCGCAGGTATTCCGTAATAAGCGGTTCTACCTCTTTTTTCGCCTGCTCCGCCGCCTTCTTTTCCTCCTCTAATTTTCTTATTTCAGCTTGCTTTGCTTCACGCCTCTTCTGTTCTTCCTTTTTAATCTGATCTATCTTTGATTTGGGAGCGACCCAGATGATATTTCCTTCCTTTCTCATACCTAAATTGTTGTTCATCAGGACAAGGTCCAAGGCCTGATCCCATGGAACATTTTTCAAACGCATGGACACGTTACCCTTGACATCCGGGCTCCAGATAAGGTTCAGCTTGCTGACCTCTCCAATAATCCTCAAAATATTGGTCACTTCAGCATTGCTGAAATCCATGGTCATTTTCGCGCCCGTGTATTTTCGCTTCCCAAATATAAGTGGAGCATCCCCGGAAGGGGCCGCCTGAGTCAGTACCCGGCCACCGGCAGCAGTTTCCACGGCAACAGCCGCGGATTTCTCCGCCTGTACTAATTTGACGGGAATGATTTTCTTTTCCGGGGCCCTGACGGACGTCGGTCCAAAATCAACGTGGATAACGCCGTCTGTTTGATCCACATGCAACGGAACCATTTCCCTCAAAGAGATGGCAAGGGAAAGCCTTTTGTCCTCGGAAGAAAAATGGGGTTTTACCTGATCCACTGCCCCATCAAATTCGGAACTGTCAAGCCTTCTTAAAAGAAGAGGCGGAATAACGGTTTCTTCAAGGACTAAAACCAATGTCTTTGGGCCTTTTCTCTCTAAGTTGTACCGTACCTTCTTGTCCGTTGTCACATTGAGCCTGGACCTGCCATGGTCCAGCATGGTGAAATCAATACCCAGGACCTGATTCATGCTTACCGAACCCGGTTTGAAAAAGATCCTCGGTTCTTTAGGCTCACTTGTTTCCCGCGTCGCCACTGCCTTCTGCTGCCCTGTTGTCTCTGTCTCCAGAGCGGCCATTTTCGGCACAAACGTAAGGAGGATGGCGTTATCCTTGTCAGCAACCTTATAATCACCCGGCCTTGCCATGCCGACCACAACCCTGGTGGTCTCGGCCTGGGTTTCGCCTTTCTCAACACGAATATCGGTCACATTCCCGTCATTAACTTCCGTAGCCTGTGGGAGATCCTTCCCGGGCACGGCTCGAATGTCGATGATCAGCCTGGCCGGATCAATCAATCTGAAGGTAGCGTAGGGGACAGACGTGCTGTTAACAACCTCCACTACGGTCGTCTCACCCCCAAAGGAGGTAACCTTTATGGCCTCAATGCTGGCAGGCCCGGTGTCTTCGGTCGCCGGCTGGGTCATCTTGACTGCGGCACAGCCGGCAAATAACAAGGCAGCAATTGCCAGACATATTTGCGCGAACAACGGAACCCTTTTATATACGCTTCCTTTGGTAAACATTTGTTTACTCCCTGAAAACCTGGTCTTGGTTTGATGTTTTCACAATCCTTCCTCACATCCGGGG
>DAOUXC010000015.1 GCA_030666795.1 Desulfobacteraceae bacterium | reverse complement strand
GGCTGAAGGCTGACCGCTGATCGCTGACAGCTCCCTCATTGAGTTTTGACTCAATTAGGGTATTATCTCTATTCAAGACACGTCTTGGTAAATTTGTCGTCAATGGGGACCGGATATTTCCCGTCAAAACAGGCGAAACAAAGGTCTTCTCGCGGGATATCCGTTGCCTTTACCAGGTTATTTATATCCAAGTAGCCGAGGCTGTCAAGACCCGCAAAATCCCGAATTTCTTCTACTGATTTCCGGGCCGCGATCAGTTCGCCCGTACTGGAAAAATCAATCCCGTAGTGGCAGGGGAAACGATGGGGCGGGCAGCTCACAAGCATGTGGACCTCACTGGCCCCTATCTTCCTCAAAGTCTTGATGCGGGTGCGCGCCGTTGTCCCGCGAATAATGGAATCTTCGATGATCAATACCCGCCGGTTCTTCAACAGCCTTTTCACGGGATTGAGTTTGACCTTTACCCCGAAATCCCGCATGCTCTGTGAGGGCTGGATAAAGGTCCTTCCCACATAATGGTTCCTGATCACACCCATCTCCAGAGGGTGGCCCGATGCATGGGCATAGCCGATGGCAGCATAGTTTCCGGAATCGGGAAACGGCATCACCAGGTCCACGTCCAGGGGGAATTCCCGGGCCATAAGTTCACCCTGCCTTTTGCGGAAGAGATAAACGTTCTGGCCGAAAACATCGCTATCCGGCCTGGCAAAATAGATCAACTCAAAGATACAATGACTTTTCCGGGACTTTATGCCTGCGGGAATGCTGCGAAGGCCATCTTTATCAATAATCAGGATCTCACCAGGCTCTATATCTCTGATGTATTCCGCTTCCACAAGGTCAAATGCGCAGGTCTCAGAAGCAATGATGTAACCACTATTCAGTCGGCCAAGACAGAGGGGTCTGAACCCGTTGGGGTCCCTGGCCGCGATGATGGTGTCCTCGGTCATGATAACCATGGAATAGGCACCCTTTAACTGCGCCATTGTCTCAATCATGGCCTGCTCCAGCCCTTTCTTGAAGCATCTTGCCGTCAAATGCAGCACCACTTCGCTGTCCATGGTAGTCTGGAAAATAGATCCCCTGTCTTCTAATTTGGATCGAATACGACGGGCATTCACAAAATTCCCGTTATGGGCAATGGCAAAAGTTTTTCCCGAATAATGGATACTGAACGGCTGGGCATTGACAAGCAGGGATGAGCCGGTTGTGGAATAACGGACATGTCCCAAGGCCATGTCTCCCGTGAGCCTATTTAAGATTTCTTCATCAAAAATTTCCGGGACAAGACCCATGGCCTTGTGCTCACAGACCTGCTTCCCATCGGATGTAACGATGCCCGCGCTTTCCTGGCCCCTATGCTGCAAAGCGTACAGACCGAAGTATGTCAGCTTGGCTGCCTCTTCGTGACCGTAGACGGCAAATATGCCGCATTCGTCTTTGGGACGGTGTGATAGCATTATTTGTTCAGGGCTTTCTATTCTTGATCTCATTTAGCACCAATGTCCAACTATTTGCATTTTGGGACGGAGGAACAGTCTTACTCGCAACCCGCAATCCTGAACTCCCGACTTTCAATCTTCGATCTTCAATCGTCAATCGTCAATTTCCCATGGTATTCCTGCACCGTCTTCACATCAAGCTCTCCCTCTATCACGGCTTTGATGGCCAACGCCGTTGCCCTTGCTCCGGCTAAGGTCGTCGT
The DNA here is from genome assembly GCA_030666795.1 of Desulfobacteraceae bacterium. Classification (GTDB taxonomy): domain Bacteria; phylum Desulfobacterota; class DSM-4660; order Desulfatiglandales; family Desulfatiglandaceae; genus JAIOSR01. The sequence continues at coordinate 23,735 of DAOUXC010000015.1, read as the reverse complement.
ATAAGGGATATTTAATGTCAGGGCCGTGCGCCGTATTGAATACGACTCGGAAATGGCCTTTTTGTTCTTTGTTGTGTTGACTATCAGGTCAATCTCCCCATTCTTAATCATATCCACGATATGGGGTCTTCCCTCTCTTACCTTGTTGACATTCCTGTTTGGAATCCCGTGTTCCGAAAGATAGGCGGATGTACCCTGAGTGGCCACAATCTTGAATCCCAGGTCACAGAGACTGAAGGCCGTCTCAAGCAGGGCCATCTTGTCTTCGTCTTTGACACTGATAAACACGGTTCCTGACAAAGGAATGTTCTGCCCTGCAGCGATTTGTGACTTGGCAAAGGCCAATCCGAAAGAATTGCCAATACCCATAACCTCGCCTGTTGATTTCATCTCAGGTCCCAGAATAGTATCAACCCCCTGGAACCGGGTAAATGGAAACACAGACTCCTTGCAGGATATGTGTGACGGCGTAACCTCCCGTGTCAGGCCAAGGTCCTTCAGGCTTTTTCCCATAATGACCTTTGTGGCCAATTTTGCCAATGGCACGCCGGTAGCCTTGCTCACAAAAGGAATGGTCCTCGATGCCCTTGGATTTACCTCCAGTACATACACTGTCCGGTTTTTGACGGCATACTGGATGTTCATCAACCCTATGACGTTCAGCTCCCCGGCAATTGCCCTGGTATTTTCTTTGATCCGCTCCACGATCTCGGGACTCAGAGACACGGTTGGAAGCACGCAGGCGCTGTCCCCGCTGTGGATACCCGCCTCTTCGATATGTTCCATAATTCCGCCGATCACCGTGTCCCTGCCATCCGAAATGGCATCCACGTCGATCTCCGTGGCATCCTCCAGAAACCTGTCAATCAATATGGGCTTCCCTGCTGAGACTTCCACGGCATTTTTCATATAAAACGCAAGGTCCTTCTGATCATACACGATCTCCATGGCACGACCACCCAAGACAAAAGATGGCCTGACCACTACGGGATAGCCGATCCTCTCTGCCACACGAATGGCCTCTTCTTCATTGACTGCAATCCCGTTTTCCGGTTGCAGGATCTTGAGTTTCTTCAAAAGGGTCTGGAACCGTTCCCTGTCCTCGGCCCGGTCAATGCTGTCCGGACTGGTTCCGAGGATTGTAACCCCTGCCTCGGCAAGGGGAACGGCAATATTCAGGGGCGTCTGGCCCCCGAACTGGACAATGATCCCTTCGGGTCTTTCCTGTTCAACAATATTCAGGACGTCTTCCCGCGTAAGGGGTTCAAAATAAAGTCTGTCCGACGTATCATAGTCCGTGCTGACAGTCTCCGGGTTGCTGTTGACCATGATGCTCTCAATGCCCATCTCTCTCAGGGCAAAGGAGGCGTGTACACAGCAATAATCAAATTCAATGCCCTGCCCGATCCGGTTGGGACCGCCTCCCAGGATCACCACCTTTCTTTTGTCGGACGTGCGGATCTCATTTTCCTGCTCATAGGTTGAGTAATAATAAGGGGTGTATGCCTCAAACTCGGCGGCACAGGTGTCGACTAACTTGTAGACCGGTTCTATTCCTTTTGCGGTTCGCATCTCCCGGATTGTCCGCTCTGGCGTATCAAAGACATTCGCCAATTGCATATCCGAGAACCCGTACTCCTTAACCATTTTAAAAAAATCCGGTTCCCATTGATCAGGCCTGATACCTTCCAGGGCCATTTGCATAAGCCGTTTTTCCAAACCATGAATTTGTTGAATGTGGTAAAGAAACCAGGGATCAATACGGGACAATTCATAAATCCTTTCCAGGGTCATGTTTTGGTCCAGGGCCTCATATATACAGAAAAGGCGATTTGAGTGAGGGTTGATCAACGCCTTTTCCATATCAAGGAGATCCGGACACGGGCCACGACCATTGGGCGTTCCGACCCCAAGACCGAACTTTCCTGTTTCTAATGACCGGACGGCCTTCTGGAGGGCCTCCTTAAAGGTCCTTCCGATGGCCATGGTTTCACCCACGGATTTCATGGACGTGGTCAGACTGTCCTCGGCGCCCGGGAACTTCTCAAAGGTCCACCGGGGTACCTTGACCACGCAGTAATCTATGGTAGGCTCGAATGAGGCCAGGGTCTCCCGTGTGATATCATTGGAAATCTCATCCAAAGTATATCCTACGGCCAATTTGGCGGCTATCTTGGCAATGGGAAAACCCGTGGCCTTGGAAGCCAAGGCCGAACTTCTCGATACCCTGGGGTTCATCTCGATGACCACCATCTCGCCGGTTTCAGGGTTTATGGCAAACTGGACGTTGGAACCTCCGGTCTCCACACCGATCTCCCTCATAATATCGATGGATGCATCGCGCATGGCCTGATATTCAAGGTCGGTAAGGGTCTGGGCAGGGGCCACGGTAATGCTGTCGCCGGTATGGACGCCCATGGGATCAAAATTTTCAATGGAGCAGATGATAACCACGTTGTCTTTGAAATCCCGCATGACCTCCAGTTCATATTCTTTCCATCCGAGGAGGGACTTTTCCATGATAATCTCTGAGATCATGCTGGCATCAAGCCCTTTGCCGGCAATAGTCTCCATTTCCTCCCGATTATAGGCCACACCGCTGCCCATCCCGCCCAAAGTAAAACTGGCCCTTATTATGAGAGGATATCCTATCTTTTTCGCCACTTCCCGCGCCTGGTCCATATTCCTGACAATGCCGCTTTCAGGGACCTTGAGATCAATTCGGTTCATGGCATCCCTGAACTGTTCCCGGTCTTCAGCCTTGAGGATAACCGGGATGGAGGCCCCGATCAAATCCACGCCCAGTCTTTCGAAAAGCCCGGTCTCGGCAATTTTTACCGCCGTGTTCAACCCGGTCTGACCGCCCAGGGTCGGAAGTACGGCATCGGGCCTTTCCCGTTCAACGATCTTGGCGACAATTTCGGGCGTTATAGGTTCTATGTAGGTGCGATGTGCCGTTTCAGGGTCTGTCATAATGGTTGCGGGATTGCTGTTTACCAGGACCACCTCATAGCCTTCTTCCGTCAGGGCCTTGCATGCCTGGGTCCCGGAGTAGTCAAATTCGCATGCCTGACCTATAACGATCGGGCCGGAACCGATGATGAGTATTTTTTTTATGTCGGTGCGTTTGGGCATAATTTAGTTGCTGGTTACCGGTTACTCGTTACTGGTTGCTCGTTGCTCGTTGCTCGTTTTTGAGTAACGGACACAGACTCTCTTTTTATTTCAACTGCACTTGGCTAAAGTGTTGCGGTTTTTTCAATCTTCAATCTTCAATCGACAATCACAAACCCCTCTCCATCATCTCAATAAATCTATCAAACAGGTACGTGGCATCATGGGGACCCGGAGATGCCTCGGGATGGTATTGGACCGAAAAGAGAGGAATCTTTTTATGCACAAGCCCTTCTAAGGTGTTATCATTAAGGTTGATATGGCTCAATTCGATGTCCTGGTCTTTAAGGGATTCCATGTCCACGCAAAAACCGTGGTTCTGGGAAGTAATCTCTACCTTGCCCGTTTTCAGGTCTTTGACCGGCTGGTTGGCGCCCCGGTGCCCGAACTTGAGTTTGAAGGTCTTTCCCCCTAAGGCCAATCCGACCAACTGGTGACCGAGACATATACCGAATAACGGCCTTTTCCCGATTTGATTGCGAATAGTCTCCACCGCATAGTTGACGGCGGCGGGGTCTCCGGGTCCGTTACTTAAAAAAAGGCCGTGGGGGTCCAGCCTGTCTATGGTCTCAGGGTCCGCATCCGCGGGCAGCAGTAAAATAGTGCATCCCTTTTTTTCAAGGGACCTCAGTATATTGAATTTCACGCCATAATCCATGGCAACCACACGAAAAGCTCCCGGCTTATCCGGCCACTGGAATTGTTTTAATCCATTCTCCAGCTTTATCGGCCTCCCGTCCTGCCATAACATGGGTTCGCGGCAGGTCACTTCTTTCACCAGGTCCAGACCCACCATGTCAGGAGACTGCCTTGCCTTTTCCACTAAGCAATCAGGGTCAAGGTCCTGTGTGGACAAGGCGGCCTTCATGGCCCCCTTGAGCCGGATATGCCTTGTAAGGGCCCGGGTGTCTATCCCCTCTAAGCCCGGTATATTATTGGCCTTAAGATAATCCGCCAGGCTCTTTTGCGATCGCCAGTTGCTAGGATATTCCTGGTATTCTTTTACGATCAGGGCCCTTGCCTGAATACGATCCGATTCCATGTCCTCATCATTGATGCCATAGTTGCCGATTAACGGGTAGGTCATCGTCACCATCTGGCCGCAGTAGGAAGGATCTGTCAGGATTTCCTGATACCCGCTCATGCTGGTATTAAAAACCACCTCACCTGCTGTTTCACCATGACCGGTAAAGGAACGACCGGTGAATATGGTGCCGTCTTCTAATGCCAGAATCGCTTTCATTGTCTCAGCCTTACTCTCCAAACCCCATAGCCGTCAGGCTAATATAATTCTGCCAACATTTTGGTCTCTCCTGACGGCAAATCTCAAATCCCAATAAACAAATAACAAATAAATTCCAAATTACAATATCAAAACGCATTTTATCAGACTTAATTTTTTTGGTAACCCAATAATGTGGTCTGCCAAGGCTCTTACCCCGAATTATTGAGAAGAGACGCTATTATAACGGTGCATTGTTTTGGTCATTGTTATTTGAGATTTGGATATTGTTTGAAATTTGGTGCTTGTGATTTGGAATTTTTACATAGAAATTGTCATATCTCAAATGGGAATTAGCTTAGCCTGACGGCTACGCTCCGAACCCCTGCCCGTTGCCTACTCCTCACTACTTACTATTCACTCCTTACTTTTCACTTCTTACTTTTCACTCTTCACTCCTCACCCTCTATCCCCACGTCCTTCGCACTTTCACTCCCTTTGCATGCAGGTTTTCCTTTATTTCTTTTATAGTGTAAGTCCCGTAGTGGACAATGGAAGCTATCAGGGCCGCATCCGCCTTGCCCTGCGTGAACGCATCAAACATGTGATCTATGTTTCCCGCACCGCCGGAAGCAATGACAGGGATATTCACATTTTCAGAAATAAGCGAGGTAAGGGTCAATTCATAACCATCCTGTGTGCCATCCGCGTCAATGGAATTCAGGCAAATCTCACCTGCCCCTAAACGCTCTCCCTCCTTTGCCCAGAAAAGGGCGTCAATGCCCGTATACGTCCTGCCCCCGTGAATGACCATCTCATAACCGGATGGAATGCTTTTGGAGGCTTCAACTCTTTTGACGTCCATTCCGAGGACAATGCACTGGCTCCCGAATGCCTCGGCCCCCTGGGAAATTATCTTTGGCTTTTTGATCGCTTCACTGTTGACGCTCACCTTTTCCGCGCCGGCCAAAAGTACAGCCCGCATATCCTCTATGGTCCTGATGCCCCCGCCCACGGAAAAGGGGATAAAAATCTCCTCGGCCACGCGGTGAACAACATCTATCATTATGTCCCGTCGGTCACTGGAAGCGGTAATATCATAAAAGACAATCTCATCCGCGCCCTGTTCGTAATAGAACCTGGCCATTGCCACGGGATCACCGATATCCACGTTTTCTTTAAACTTGATACCCTTGGTGGTTTTTCCGTCCCTCACGTCAAGACAGGGTATGATCCTTTTGCTAAGCATGGTGACCGTCCCACATGCAGAAATTCTTTAGGATCCTCAGACCCGGCTCACCGCTTTTTTCCGGGTGAAATTGCATTGCGATCAAATTTTTATTACCAATAATGGACGGAAAATCCATACCGTAATCCGTGGTGCCGATAATAAATTCATTAGAAGCTGGCATTGGATAATAGGAATGGACAAAGTAGAATTCATCATGAGGCATCATGCCTTCCAAAACGGGATGTTTTCCGATCAGACAAACATCGTTCCACCCCATATGGGGAATCTTCAGACGCTCCTCTTTAACTGAAAAAAGAGGAGAGGGAAATGATTTCGCCTTCCCTTCAATCAAACCCAAACACCTGGCATTATTCTCCTCGCTTTTGTCCAAAATGATCTGTGCGCCCAGGCAGATCCCTAAGACGGGTTTACCTGTCTCAAATGCCTGCCTCAGGGTTTTATCCAGGCCAAGATGTGTAAGGTCCTCGATGGCCTTGCCAGCAGCGCCAACGCCCGGAAATATTATTCTTTCCGCACTTAAGATCTCTTCCTTTCCATTAGTGATCCTGCAGGAAAATCCAAGCTTGTTCAAAGCACGCTCAACACTTTTGAGGTTTCCTGCCTTATAATCAATGATGGCAATCATTTTTCCCTCAGATATTTCATAATTCCATACGCTGCTTTTCTGCCATCGGCGATGGCCCGCACAATAAGGGACTGGCCCTGATGCATGTCACCAGCGACAAACAGGCCTTCCACATTAGTCATATACCGCTCGTCGGCCTTTACATTTCCCCGGTTGTCCAGCGCAATTTCCAATTCTTCAACTAACCTGTTTTGTCCCGGCCCCATAAATCCTGTTGCCAGGATGACCAGGTCGGCATCTACTTCAAAATCGGTTCCCGTCCTCTTTACAGGCACGGAGGGTGTATCCTCACCATTGCTCCTCCATTCCACCTCAGCGCAGTGAAGCTTTGTGAGGATCCCGCCATGGCCGGAAAATTTTTCTGTCATCACTGACCAACGCTGCTCCCCGCCCTCTTTGTGGGCATGGGTTTCCCGCAACATAAGAGGCCACATGGGCCACGGTGTTGATTTTGATCTCTTTAAAGGCGGCTTGGGCAGGATTTCAAACTGATAGACTTTTTTTGCTCCCTGGCGCAGTGCCGTGCCGAGACAGTCCGAACCGGTGTCCCCGCCCCCGATCACGATCACGGTCTTTCCTGTGGCCGTTAGGGACTTCGAAGGATCAACAGGCTCGCCGCCAATCCTTTTGTTCTGTTGTGTCAAATATTCCATTGCGAAATGAATACCTGTTAACTCGCGTCCGGGAATCTTGAGATCCCTCGGTTCACGGGACCCTCCGGCAAGGCACACGGCATCAAAACGCTTTCCGAGATAACTGTAGGAAATGTCCTCCCCCACATTGACACCCATCTCAAAAATAACGCCTTCATCCTCCATCAACTTTACGCGCCGTTCTATTACCCATTTCTCCAATTTGAAATCAGGGATCCCATACCTTAGAATACCACCCGGGTGCCTGGCATTATCATAAACCGTTACCAGGTAACCTGCCCTGTTTAGCGTATCTGCCACTGCCAATCCTGCCGGCCCTGAACCGATAACCGCTACACTATTATCATAACGCATTGAAGGCGGGCCGGAACCGACGTCGCCACTCTCGAAACCTCTTTCAATAATGGCCAATTCAATCTGCCTTATGGTCACGGGATCATCACTGATTCCCCCCACGCAGGCCCCTTCACAGGGGGCCGGACAGACGCGACCGGTAAATTCAGGAAAATTGTCCGCAGATAATAATAGATTCATGGCCTGCCGCCAGTTACCCTTGCAGACAAAGGCGTTCAGTTCCGGGATGACATTTGACACCGGACAGCCATAGGCATGACAAAATGGTATGCCGCAATCCATGCATCTCGACGCCTGCCTGCGGATCTCGTCTTGACTCAACTGCAGTTCAACAGCCCTATAGTCCCTGAGCCTTTCATCTCTTGGGCGATATCCCGGATCTTTTCGTTTATATTCCATTAAATAATCTTTCATCTTGAAGGAAGTCTACTTGTGCTCCACTTCTTCCCTCACCGTTGCCTCATCTTCTTTGCTCATCTGACCAAGAACCCTGCGGTATTCCATGGGAAAGACCTTGACAAAAAACGGCAGGCACGCATCCCAGTCAAGAAGTATTTCTTCTGCTTTCCTGCTACCTGTATTTTTGAAATGCCGGTTGATCATGCCTTTCAATTCTTCAATATCCTTTACATCCCGCACTGATTCCAGATCCACCATGTCCAGGTTGCAGCGGCTGTCAAACCCTCCACTCGGGTCATAGACATAAGCGATACCACCGCTCATTCCGGCGGCAAAATTTATCCCGGTGCGCCCAAGAATCACTACGCGGCCCCCTGTCATGTACTCACATCCGTGGTCTCCTACATCCTCCACAACCGCGTATGCACCGCTGTTCCTGATGGCAAACCGCTCACCGACTTTGCCATGGATGTACACTTCTCCGCCGGTCGCACCATAAAGGATCACATTCCCGGCCAAAATATTCCGGGACGGGTCAAAATCAATCCCGGAATAGGGCTTAACAATAATTTTTCCACCTGATAAGCCTTTGCCCAGATAATCATTGGCTTCACCTTCCAGGATGAGGGTCAGGCCTCTTGCACCGAATGCACCAAAGCTCTGGCCCGCGGCCCCTCTGAATGTGCACACAATCGTGTCATCGGGCAGGCCCTTGTTCCCGTAACGCTTAACGATCTCCCCCGAGAGCATCGCACCGGTGGTTCGGTTGACATTCCTTATGGGAACTTCCGCACTCATTTTTTTCTTACTCTCCAGGGCATCCTTAAAACGTAGGATGAGTTCCCTGTCCATGACATCATCTATTTTATGCTGCTGCGCCTCAACGCAGCGAGACGGGCCATTCTCATCCATCTTGGGACGATAAAGGATCTTTGAAAAATCAAGACCCTTTGCCTTCCAGAAATCCACGGCCCTGTTCATTTCGAGAAGATCGGCCCTGCCGATCAGTTCATCCATTTTGCGAAAACCCAGTCCGGCCATGTATTCTCGGACTTCTTCGGCAACCATCGTGAAATAGTTTTCTATATACTCGGGTTTACCTGAAAAAATTTTCCGCAACTCCGGGTCCTGTGTTGCTATGCCCGCGACACAAATATTTTTGTTGCACTTTCTCATCATCACACAGCCTGATACGATCAGGACTGCGGTGGCAAAACCGTATTCCTCCGCCCCTAAAAGTGCGGCGACAATGACATCACGGCCCGTTTTCATTTGACCGTCCGCCTGTACTCTGATCCGGCTGCGTAAACTGTTCAGGACAAGTGTCTGCTGGGTCTCGGAAAGACCCAGTTCCCAGGGCGTTCCCGCGTGCCTTATGGAGGAAAGGGGTGATGCGCCCGTGCCCCCGTCATAACCGCTGATCAGAACCATGTCGGCGTGTGCCTTGGATACCCCCGCCGCAATAGTTCCCACGCCGATCTCCGACACGAGTTTTACCGAGATTCGTGCCTTTGGGTTGACATTCTTCAGATCAAAGATAAGCTGTGCCAGATCTTCAATAGAATAGATGTCATGGTGGGGGGGCGGCGAGATCAAAGTAACCCCAGGAGTCGAATAGCGTACTCGTGCAATCTCCTCATTGACCTTATGCCCCGGCAACTGCCCTCCCTCACCGGGCTTTGCGCCCTGCGCGATCTTGATCTGAATCTCCCTGGCATTAACCAAAAATTCCGCGGTCACCCCAAAGCGCCCGCTGGCCACCTGTTTGACGGCGCTTGAGCGGTTATCCCCGCCCGGAAGAAGTTCGTAACGGGCAGGGTCTTCTCCTCCCTCACCACTGTTGCTCATACCTTTTATGCGATTCATGGCAATTGCAATAGTCTCGTGAGCTTCTCTGCTGATGGAGCCGAACGACATTGCGCCTGTTACAAATCGCTTCATGATTTCAGAGACCGGTTCAACCTCTTCCAGGGGGACGGGCTCTGTTTTTCCAAAACGGAACAATCCGCGAAGGGTCGACAATCTCTCGGCCTGGTTGTTAATCTCATCCGCGTACTTGTAATAAAGCTTAGGGTCATTTTTTCTGGTGGCCTGCTGAAGCGCACTGATTGATTCCGGTGTCCACAAATGCCTTTCCCCGTCCACGCGGTATGTGTACTGACCCCCGCTTGGCAGAATGGTGGGAACATCCGTCGTCGTGCTATGTGCCTCCTCATGACGCTTGTTGGCCTCAGTTGCAATTTCTTTAAGCCCGATACCCTCTATACATGAAGACGTGCCTACAAAATACTTGTTGACAACCTCACTATTCAGACCAATGGCCTCAAATACCTGCGCGCTCCGGTAGCTTCTAAGCGTTGAGATACCCATCTTGGACATAATTTTCAATAAACCCTTGCAGAGGGCTTTGATATAGTTTTCCAGGGCCACCGCAACACTCAAATCTCTGCTCAACTCCCTCCTCAAAACCATTGCGGCAACCGTCTCAAACGCCACATAAGGATTCACCGCCGTTGCGCCATAGCCCAAAAGCAGGGCCATGTGCATCACTTCTCTGGCTTCACCGGTCTCCACTATCAGCCCTGTATTGGTCCGCAAACCCTTGCGAACCAGGAACTGATTGACGGCGGAAACGGCCAAGAGGGAGGGTATGGGTGCTGAATCTTGGGAAAGCCCCCGGTCACTGAGGATGATAATTGAATTCCCCTGCTTCAGGGCCCTCTCGCATTGTTTACAGAGATCTTCCAGGGCGACCTCCATCTGACCTCCGGAACCACCGGCGGGAAATGCCATTTGCAGGGTTTTTGAGTGAAAACCATCCACATTCAAATGCCTCATGCGAAGCAAATCCTCATTGGCAAGGATGGGGTGCTGCAATTTAATCAGATGGCTGCTCTGGGGAATTTCAACGAGAATGTTGCCCGGGTTACCGATGAAAGTCATCAGTGACATAACCAGTTCCTCTCGGACCGGATCAATGGACGGGTTGGTCACCTGAGCAAAAATCTGTTTGAAATATGAATACAACAACTGATTTTTTTCAGAAAAAACAGCAAGAGGCGTATCTGCTCCCATGGACCCCACCGGCTCCTGACCATTTACGGCCATGGGCTCGATCAGCATATGAAGGTCTTCACGGCTGTACCCAAAAAGCTTATGGCGAAAAAGAAGACGGTCAAAATCGGGCTTGATGGAAGCCACATTTCCATAAAACCCTCGCAGGGTAATCTTGTTTTCATCAACCCATCTGCGATAAGGTTGGCGTCTGGCAAAAAGTGCCTTGATTTCCCTGTTTTTGAGGATCCGCTTCTTGGCCAGGTCGACCAGGATCATCTGCCCCGGTCCCAGTGCCCCTTTTTCCGCGATATCTTCGGGTAAAAAATCAAGGACACCCGCTTCAGAGGCAAAAACCATCAAACCTTTCTTGGTGACGGTATAACGGGCCGGCCGAAGGCCATTGCGATCCAAAATGGCGCCGACCTGATCGCCATCGAAGAATGATATCGCAGCGGGACCGTCCCATGGTTCCATCAGACCCGCATGATACTCAAAAAATCCGCGCTGATCCGGACCCATCGGATATTTAACGCCCCAGGCCTCAGGTACAAGCATCAGCATGGAATGGGGTAGGGCTCGACCGGCGTTTACAAGAAGTTCCAGGGCATTATCAAGGCAGGATGAATCACTGCCCCTTTCATCGATGACCGGAAGAATCTTCTTTATGTCATACCCGAAAAGGTCTGACTCAAGCATGGATTCGCGTGATCTGATCTGATTCAGATTGCCGCGCAGGGTATTTATCTCCCCGTTATGGGCAAGGTAGCGGAAAGGCTGTGCCAGTTCCCATGAAGGAAAAGTATTGGTGCTGTAACGTTGATGCACTACGGCAACCGCGCTGATAACGTCAGGATGGCTCAGATCCTTATAAAAGCGGGGTAACTGTCTGCCCGTTAAAAGACCCTTGTAAACGATGGTCCGGCAGGACATACTTGGGATATAGAAAGTATCATCGTTACCCACGGCCCTGTTTATTAATAGCTCGACCTGTCTGCGAAGCACATAAAGTTTTCTTTCCAGGGCCGCGCTGTCGAAACCGTTTCCATGGATAAAACATTGCATGATGACAGGCTGTCGCTGTTTTGCCGTCCCTGAAATGGAGCCGGCATCGACCGGTACTTCCCGCCAGCCAATAAACTTGAGACCTTCAGAGACAACTGTTTCTTCGATTATCTTGGAACATGTTGCCCTTGAGTCGGGAGATTGCGGCATAAAGATCATACCCACCCCATATGTACCCGCGTCAGGCAAAGACATACCACTGATCTTGCATTCACGCCGTAAAAATAAATCCGGAAGCTGAAACATGATTCCCGCGCCATCTCCCGTCTTCAAGTCACCCCCGATTGCGCCGCGATGCTCCAGGTTTTTGAGGACCTTGATCCCATCCTGGATGATTGCATGACTTTTTGTGGCGTCAATGTTGGCAAGAAACCCGACACCGCAGCCATCATGTTCATTCCGTGGATCATATAACCCTTTGGATGCCGGAAACCCGCCAAATATATTGCTGTATATATTTGTCATATGTTTACGATTCTTTTTCTTCTTCATACATTTGAAACACTGATCCCCTCACTCCCCCGCCAAAACGGGATCTCCGAGAGGGGAGGGGAAGCCCTCCTCCGTCGAATAAAAAGGCGCAGAGCAACTCTATATGAGGTTATCAATAATGGAAGGAAAATCCAAGTTTTTTCAGGGCGCACTCCACGCTCTTGAGGTTTCCGGCCTTACAATCAATGATGGCAAACATCAGTATGTTTTTACTTCCCCCACTCCTCGAGGCCGTCTTCCTCCACATCAGCGGCCTTTTTGGGCCTCACCTTTCGATATACATCCAATGGGCCTTTTGTCTCCCCCCGGACCTTTAGCAGGTCTTTCTCGATGGAAATACCGAACAGACGCTCATTTTCCCGAAGGTACGGTAGGATAAGGTCCCAATCTTTCTCTTCCAGACCCACGATTTCCCCGGCGTTCAATTGCTGGTCATCCACTGTCTGAAAGGGATCGCGCACATAAACGGCTCCACCGGATGCCAACGAAAAAAGATTGGAACCGGGATAAGGAACAGCCTGGGGACGAACATGTCCTTCGTCATCAAACTCCACACCGTTTAAGATCACGAAACCCCCTCCGTTAAGGGGGTCACCGGCCATAAAAGACTCGCCCAGATAGTCCAGACAGGTCCCGTTAATAACAACCCTGGGTTTGCCCACTGCATTTATCAGCGGTCTTCCCGCGGCATTTCCCATTACATACACTTCACCGCCCTTGGCCCCATACATAAAAGTCTGGCCCGTATCGCCATAGATGACCATCCTGCCGGATTTCATTATCTGGCCTAACTGATCCTGCGCGTTTCCATGAACATATATGCTTAGCCCGTCAATACCCGAACCTATATAGTCACCGGAACTGCCGTAAACATCTATGCGCACTCCACCGGTATCCGGGCCGAATCCGCATCCGTGGAAACGCTGACCCTTTAAAGCGAACACTATAAAACGCCGCCAGCCCCTGTAAAACGCCTCGGCCATAAGACGACTGTCGCAATGGTCTCCTTCAGGTGTGAAGAGCGAGGCATCTATGACCAATACTTTTTCTTTGTTGGAAGGCCCCCTGAAAAATTGCCTGGTTTCCCAGTCAATCAAGCGGTAAGTCGCTTTTTCGTCTTCCATTTCAAGGGACGGAAAATGGCGAAAAATGGTTTCCAGGGTCTGGTTTACCATTTGCAGGATGGATCGAGGCTTTTTGTCGTAGGTCGGATAGCGGTGATCAATCAGCCTGGTCAAGGCCTCCAAGGCCACCTCAAAATGGGCCACTCCTTTGAGGGCCCACGCCCTGATTTCCCTCAAGCAGTCCATGGTATCCGCATAGTCCCAGGTCTTGATTCCGTCCTTCACGTATTCATATAAGAGATCCGGCTGCTGGAGCTCGAAAAAGTTTGATATTTCAAACCGGTCCCTGTCTTCATCTTCCATTGTGTAGTAGACCCGGCCCGGGAGGTAGGGCACCTTCCCCTCCGTGACCTTGATCTCCCTGCCGAACTTATCCTCACAAGTCAATCTTCGCTCAAGAGAGCCCTGGTCGTTTTTATCCAGGTTAAAAATAAAGGCCCCCCCGTCCGTATAACTTCCACCGCGCGCGTTCCAGTAACGGTCAGCCGCAGTCCCCACCCGCGGATCTTCCTCTGACAGGCTTTTCAGGGTGGCGTCAATGGCCTGTTTCTCGGAGCATATCAACCCAACCTGGACCTGGCCGTCGTGCAGTGCAAAGACCTGGGGTCTGAGCATGGCGGTATCGGTAATACCGATGAGCTGGAGTCGGCCATTTTGCGTATCGTTTCGCGCAATGATAAAAAACCATGGGCCGTCCGGCGAGCCATGAATGTGGGTTGCCTGAATGGCCCGGTAGGCCTGCTGTTTTTCGGGTGGCAACTGATCAAAGTCCCTCTCCATGGTCGGGGCCAATGCCTCAATAACATATTCCATGGGATAACCGTAGGTTCGACTGTAAAGATCAAATAGTTGCACTGAGACCTCGGTATCTGTCAGAAAAAGGGGGTAGACATTTCGTTGGCTTAAGTACTCGGCCACGGAATGGTAGTTGGCAAAATCCCCGTTGTGAACAAGGGCCTCATTGAGTCCTATAAAGGGATGCGCCCCGGCCGGGTGCCAGACACGCCCTTTTGTGGGGTAGCGCTGGTGGGCGATCCAGATATGGGCCTTGAAGTCATCCAGCTTGTAATACTGAACGACCTGCTCTGCATATCCCACAATCTTCAGGATAAAGAAGTTTCGCCCGTGGGATAACACAAATGCCTGCTGTTTGCCGTAGGCGTCATAATAGGTCTTGTTAATCTTGAAACTGTTTTGAAAGACAAACTCATCTTCGGCCTGTCTTTTACTGAGACCTTTCAGACCCTTTTCCGCCATAAACGCCTTGAGCACATCCGGTTTTACACGGAGGAAAAATCGCCACACATCGGGGGGCCGTACATCCAGGCCGGGGATATCTCTGTAATCCGTTACATGGGGAATGCGTTCAGAAAAATCTACTCGAAACCAGGGCTCTATAAACCTTTGTTCCAGATCATCTATGACACCTTCCTCTAATGTGGCAATCTGCAAGAGATAGTCTTTTTCTAAGATTTCTCCCGAGACCCCCAACATCCTGTGATCAAAACCCATGGCCGCAATCCCGCCCCCACGGCCATTGCCCCTGTTGTGCATCTGCTTAGACGGCTCAAAGATGTGTTTCCCCCTGACAGGGATACTACAGGCAAATCCGGTTACCCCGCAACCGCCCTCCGCCTCTGTTTCATAATGCCTTGCACGCGGGACATCCTTTAACAGGGACTTTCTGGATTGTATTATACTTAATATGTTTTGGTCTTGTTGCATTTTTCGGTCTCGTATTTGTTTCGATTTATCTGATCAATATTTGGGGGAACTCGAATTAATATGGACATCTCTTTAATAACGACAGCCCTCTGTCGGGGCATGCCTCGCCATTATTGGCTAAGTGATTTTATTTTTTCATATAATCAAGATGCGCCAGGCAATCGGTCCGGCCCACCAGTTCTTTTAAGCTTTTCATACCGAACTTCCTGATTATCCGGATCAATTCTTTGCGCCATGCCAGGAACATGTTAAGGACCCTCTGTGTTCCCCACTCGAATTCAATAAGCTTCATCAATTCCGGGTCTGTTGTTGCAATACCCCTGGCACAACCTCTCCCGCTTTCGCAATTGTGGCAACGGATACACTCCAGTGCCACCAGGTCAGCGGTTCCCGTGCAGACGCCGTCCGCGCCCAGGGCTATAATTTTGGCCACATCATGGGGCGTCCTTAGCCCGCCGCTTGCGATCACGGTTATCTTATCTCGAACACCTTCATCCTGTAAAAACCGGTGTACTTTCGGAATCGCGTATTCAATGGGCATGGCAATATTCTTCTTGGCAATATCCGGGGCCGCACCGGTCCCGCCATAGCTACCGTCTAAGTGGATAATATGGGCGCCCGCGTAATAGCTCCCTACCGCCACCATATCCACATCGTTCGGTGTAGAAACCTTGACGGACACCAAGGCCCGGGGATTGATGGCCTTTATCCAGTCCACATGCTTTTTGTGGTCCTCTACGGAATAGACGCTGTGAAAAGGAAATGGTGAGAAAAGGGGATATCCAACCACGGCTTCCCGCATGCGGGCAACACCGGGCGTGACCTTGTCTCCCAGAAGATGCCCGCCGAGTCCCGGCTTGGCCCCCTGTGCATATTTGAATTCAACAATCTTGACCCTTCGAATGGTTTCTTCCTTTACACCGAAAAGCCCGGTCGCCACCTGGGTGATCACATTATCATCATAGGGTTTTAGTTCATCAGGATATCCGCCCTCCCCAGTACAACAGAAGGTTCCGAGAGCGGCGAACGCCTTGATCCTGCTGAGCATTGTCGTTATGCTCACGGAACCATAGGACATCCCCCCTCCGTAAAAGGGGACCTCAGCCCTGATCCTGTGCGCGTTGTCATTCCTCCTGTTTAAATCAAGACCCAAGTCCACATCTTCGTCCGGACCGTCCGGTCCCGATCCATGCCCGGATGCGCCGTCTTTAAACTTGAGGCGCAGCTTATCAAACCCGCCTCCGGAATCACCGATCCTGTATTCGAGTCCGGCTTGAGGCATCTCTCCGAATTCGGCCATATGCCAGGTACTGGCTAAGAGGTCCGGGGGCCAACGAAAATCCCCCATAACATCAAAATCAGGATTTCTCTTGAGTGAAAGGGCCTGTACCGGGCATGCCTCATGACAGGGCTCGGGACAATCGGGTCCCACACACAGATAATGGTTCTTGACAAACACACGGCCCCTTTTCATGACATGGACGCCATAAGGGCATATCTCCACACATTTTCCGCAGGCAATACAGTCACCGGTCCGGTTAAGCCGGTATTTTCCGATAGGATTTCTGAATCGGGATGGCGTTTTTATCACTTCCGGAAACTCAAATTTATTATGCCTATTCAAGTTCACATCCCTCCTCAACGTCTCCCATTGATCCGAACACGCTTCTGTCCAAGTCTTCAAAAAACATGGCCCGGCCCTCCTCCCCCCTAAGCCTGCGGGCGTCCCTTATGCCCATGGCACCCATAACTTCAAGGAGCTGGTTGTGCCAGGCGCCTAAGAGATTAATAACACGAGCCGCTACCCATGTTGAGGGTGCCGCGTCGATTTCTACGGGACAGGAGAGTTCCTTTGTGCACCGCCTGCACATCCTGCACTCAAGGGCAATGAGAATAGGGAAATCAATAAAGACCGAGTCCGCGCCGCAGATCATGGCCTTGGCCACGTGCTCTGCCATGGCAAGCCCGCCGCTTGCGAGCAGTGTCAATTCATCCCGGACCCCCTCACCAACGAGTTTTGTATGCACAAAACGGATGCCATCTTTCATATATTGCGTCCGGTCATCCAGGAACCGGCCATCCGGACCGGCCTCAAGATGAATAATCGAGATACCTTCTTCTACAAGTGAAAGGGCCTTTTCCTCCATGCCCTCGGCCATGGGTATTTTCACGGATATCAGGAGGGATGGGTCCTTTTCCTCTATATTCCGGACAATACCTTTCCAGTCAGCACTCCAGGGGACCTCCACGAGTCGAACACCCTCAGGGACACTACCCGGGCCGGGACTATCCGGGGAAATTACAGGCATCAGCCACTCGCCGAAATCCTTTACCGCGTCATTGATCCGCCCTTCGGGAAGGGACATCAAGGTCCCAAGTCGCCGGGCCGCCATGGCCCAGCCTTTTATGGTTTCATCGGATAATGAGCCGAACCCGGGAAGCCTCAGAATTATCGGAAGAGGTATATCCACAACGGAAAGGCTTTCCCCATTAAGATCACCTGATCCGGTAAATTTGAGATATGGCGGGGTCCTACCTAAATCTATGGCCGTACTGATGTATTCACGACCATGTATCCCGTCCCTGGTTGGCCGGACAATCTCCGACATGTCCGTCCACATGGAATCAAATCCCGGACCACTGAAAGGCCCCGGATAACCTGAGCCGGAAACCGGGATCTTGCCTGTCTCGGCCTGATACCACAACCTGGCAATGATTTCAGGGCTCCAGTAGGAATCGCCAAGTGCCTTGAATTCGGGGTTGAGCGACTTATGGATGAGTTCCTTTGGACAACCCTGTACGCACCTCAAGCAGTTCATACATTGGTTGTCAATGGAATCAATCATCTGACGGGAATCAAGTGCCCTGTTTTCATAGACACCGTACACGCACTGTTTCTTCACACAGACAGCGCACTTGAGGCAACCCTCTTCCCATGCAATGATTCCCGATCTTGTAACAGGTTCAAAGCGGTGGGAAACAGGCTTTGTATGTATCACGTATTTGGATGGCATGTTAAAATTCCTTACGAAAAAACCGGTCTCGGCAGCAGCCCCGCTTTCTCCACGATTTCTCCCACCGCATCTTCCCATTCTATGGCCATTATATGTACACCTTTGACGCCGGGCATTTCCTTTAGTCTCAAAATGGTCTCCACACAGATACGAATACCTTCTTCTCGTTGCTTATCTTTCGGGACACCTTCCATCCTCTTTATGATGTCATCCGGAATATCCATGCCGGAGACCCTGTTTTTCATATATTTTGCCATGCCGGGAGATTTTAGAGGCGTGACCCCTCCGAGGATAAATGTCTTCTCGGTCAGCCCCTTGTCCACTGCCATGTTCAGCCATGTCTCAAATCTGTCCAGATTATAAATACACTGGGTCTGTATGAATCCGGCTCCTGCCTCTATTTTTTTGGCAAGACGGACCACCCTGAATTCAAGCGGATCTGCAAACGGATTGGCAGCAGCGCCAATAAAAAGATTCGGGGGACTTGTCAGAGTCTCTCCGCCTAAAATAACACCCTCATCACGCATGGCTTTCACTGCCTGGACAAACTGTATGGAATCCAGGTCAAAGACGCCTAATGCCTGTGGCTGATTGCCGAAAATCTGGTGATCGCCTGACAGACACAGGACGTTCCTTATCCCCAAGGCTGATGCACCCAAGATATCGGATTGAAGGGCAATCCGGTTCCGGTCCCTGACCACCATTTGAAGTACAGGGTCCAGACCCGCTGTCTTGAGCAGGCTGCATGCGGCAAGGCTGGACATGCGGACAATGGCCGTCTGGTTATCCGTTACGTTCAGGGCGTCCACCTTGCCCTTCAATATTTCGGCTTTTTTGAGCACAACTCCCGGGTCAGCACCCTTGGGAGGACCGCATTCGGCGGTCACCGCAAAATCACCCTTCTCGAGTACACTTTTCAGTTGGCTGTTATCATTCACCTTTGCTGATCCTCCCTTACGATCTTTCTGGGGCCCGCGCCCTGCTTTTTTGACCAGTCTTTGGGCGGATAAATCTTCTCAAGCCTGTCAAGTGCCCCAAACTTTGACAAACGGTCAATAATCAATTGCCAGGCACAGGGGACTTCCGGGTTGACCTCGCACTTCCCGTCCACAGACCCACCGCAGGGCCCGTTTAAAAGATGCTTGGAACAGCGCGCTAAGGGACAAACCCCGGCAAAGTCATACAACATACAGTCACCGCAACCTAAACAGCTCTCAACCCATAATCCCTGGCCTTTTGTCTCACCCATGAATTCCGTGTTCAGGGCGGGTATTACAGGGACTTCCGGGAACATATCCGCCACGGCCTGGACACCGGCCCCACACCCTAAAGACAGGATTGCATCGTATTGATCGATCACATCATCTAATTGAATGACAAATTCATTGACGCACTGGCGGTCAATGGTCATTTCGGAAATCCGGACATCCTCCCCGTTCATCTTGGCAGCCATGCGAAGCGCGGAGGCCAGCATGCCCGTCTCCTTTTCCCCGCCGGACGCGCATTCGGCCACGCACGATCCGCAGCCCAGGGCAAGGATCTTTTTGTAAGGAGCGATCATCTCCCTTATCTCGTCAATAGGTTTTTGTTCCGCTGTGATCATAACCTGTGTCTCCTAAATTATTTTGTAATAGCTCAATAAATGGCGGCGTCAGTCATAAAGGCAGGGCATGCGGAACTCTTTTCAAAGAGGCGCATCTTTATCTCTACAAAGCATCTGCCACGCCCCAAATACCTTAACAAGTCGGCTTCCGACAGGCGGGACAGCCAAACATAATAGGAGCTATCTTTGAGGGGGCTGTCAGGAGCCGAATTGTAAAGAGGGCCGCCGTGATTCGAGCCACAGCAAGGTTATGCGGCTCTTTGAAAAGAGTTCTGCATGCCTTGAAGAGCGCTTCTATCCTTATTAATATGGCTATGCCTATAAATCCAAATTCCCCCACCCCGGTCCTCCCCCCTGAAGGGCGAACGTCAGGATGAGGGGAATCAATTTTTTCAGATTTGTACTGGCGATGGTTTCAGCCCGGATATGTCCTCAAAAATCTCCCCGGCCAGTTCCGCTAATGATTTGGGATTATCTTTTGAGCCAATGAGAATCCCTACCCGTTCCGGTTCCAGACCGATTTCCGCAATAATGGAAGCAGTCATCTTTACCCGCTTTTCGGCCCTGTGATTCCCTTCAAAATACCGGCAGGCCCCTTCAGGGCATGTGACCACATAGGCCGCGTCGGCAAATTCCTCCAAAGCTCTCAACAGGTGAACAGGCTCCAGCCTTCCGCTGCAGGGGATTGGGAAGAAACGGATGGACGGGCCATACTTTTTCTCCAAAGCCTTCCTGTCCTCATCACTGCTTTCAGGAACATTCTGGCAATAGAAAAGCGCCAATGTGTTTTTTTGTTTTTGGACCATTTTATGGCTCAACCTTTACCCCGACCGCAGAAAGCCACGGCTTTAGCTGTGGATGAATGCGGTTACGGTCGGGATGTCGTACCACTAAGTCCCGCCGTTCGCGAAGCGAATCGGCGAAACTAAGTGTGCCACGGGCTTGCCCGTGGGGCTCCAAAGGTTTCAGTTCAAACAAAAAAAGACGCCACCCCGCCAAACAGGGATATAAACGTCTTTGTCTCACCTCTCCTTAATATAACGAACCCGCACTCCTTTGTACGAAGTCGTTTTAAATTACTGAATAATTTAGGCCTGTTTCCCCTTTTTGTCAAGGAGAAAATGGAAAAAATCAAGGTAGTTAAGCCGTGCTAATAGTTTTGCTTTGCTGTTAATTTTAACTCAATTTTGTGGTTTGCCGCACCGTTTCAACATCAATCTTGACAGAGGCAAAGGATTTCTTTAACCTCAAATAATAACCCTGCGATTAAGTGAGGATACAATGGTTTCAGAAAGACTCAGAGTGGCCTCGGGAGTCAGCCATTTAGACCGCCTCCTGGGAGGTCTTCATATCGGTGACAACGTGGTCTGGCATGATGATGTCGGTAGCCTGGCTTCAGTCTTCTGCCTGAACTTTATTCAAGCCTCCCAGGCCCAGGACAGACCATTAATCTATGTCAGTTTCGACCGCTCCCCGAGAAATCTCTTGGAAAAATTAGGGACACTGGCTGAAAATCCGTCTCTGACGGTCCTGGACTGCTTCACTCATGGCAAGGGGGCAGGCTCAGAGGTCTTTCTCAAATTCTATGATGAAGATAAATCTGAATGGCCGTGCCGGATCATCAGTGTAGATAGGCCTCGCGAGGTGGAGCAGGTCACGGATGCCTTCTACAATGTTCATGGAACCATGGAAGGCGATGTCCGTTTTGTCTTTGAAAGCCTTACCGGCATGCAGGAGTTGTGGGGCGGAGAGGATGATCTTATTGAATTCTATTCCCACTCCTGTCCCAAGTTGTACGAACTCAACACCATTGCATACTGGATCATGGAAAAACGGGCCCATTCGCCCCGCCTTCGGGCACAGATCAACCAGATCGCCCAGGTGGCCATTGACCTGTCCGTGAAAAGGGGCACGACCTCGCTTACAATTTTGAAAGCCGAAAAGCGGGATCTGGACACACACAATAAACCTTATAACTACTGGAGTAAAGGCCTGAAAGTGGCCTTTGACTCTGAAAGGAGGGGCACCCGCAGCATTAACCTGGGCCTTCGATTAAAAGAACTTCGAATCAAGAGGGGGCTTTCTCAGACCGAATTAGCCAAACTCGTAGGGGTGACCCCGAGCACTATCTCCCAGGTGGAGAGCGACTTGATTTATCCTTCTCTGCCCGCGCTTCTTAAAATGGCGGAAATCCTTTCCATTGAAGTAAGTTCTTTTTTTCAGGAATCAGAGGATGTTACGACCCGGGTAATTTTCCCTGCCGCTGACGCCGTAGAGATAAAATTCCCGGATCAACCTGTGGGAAGCATCCATGCCAAACTCCTGACCCCGGTGGATTTTGACCCAAAGGCGGAACCGTACCTCATTGAAATCCCCCCGAAGAAAAACCTTTCGTCCCACTTCTTCATCCATAAAGGAGAAGAAGTCGGATATATGCTGTCAGGGAAATTGCAGTTAAAATTAGAAAAGGCGGTCTATACCGTGCGTGCCGGTGACGTGATTTACCTGACCTCTGAGATGCCTTCGCAGTGGAAGAACCCCGGGCCGGGTGTAGCCAGGCTGCTCTGGATCAAGGTCAAGTAGCACTGACTTAAAGGTTGGGCTACGTTCATGTTATCGTAATTATTAAGTCTTTCACTCGACCCCCTGGCCCAGACCGATTAACCTTACTGGATTGTCAATAAACCATCATCATTATGAAGTTTAGCCTATATCTTAAGTAATCATAGCGTCGCGACAGGGCAGGCCTAGAACCCTGGACTCCTTGAATCCTGATCATCAATCAACTAATCTGGAGATGATCCATATATGATTCGTCTCAAAGAGGTTTCAAAAAGCTTTGATGGTGGCCGTTCCTACGCAGTGAAAGAGCTCTCCTTAGACGTGTATGAGGGCGAAACCATGGTTCTGCTCGGGTCCTCCGGTTGCGGCAAAACCACTACCCTAAAAATGATCAACAGACTTATCGAACCTACCGGTGGACTCATTGAGGTAGGTCGGCAGGATGTGGCCAGCCAGGATCCGGTGCTTTTGCGACGAAGCATTGGTTATGTTTTCCAGGAGATCGGTCTGTTTCCCCATATGACCATTGAGCAAAATATCGGTATTGTTCCAAAACTTCTTGGCTGGGATAAGGACCGTTGCCGCGCCCGAACCCTCGAAATGATCGAACTGATGGACCTTGATCCGCATGCTTTTGCCGATCGCTATCCTGACGAACTCTCGGGCGGGCAACAGCAACGGGTCGGAGTGGCCCGAGCCCTTGCTTCAGACCCCGATTATCTTCTTATGGACGAACCCTTTGGTGCTTTGGACGCACTGACGCGCGATACGCTCCAGCAAGAGCTGTTGTCATTGAAGAAACGCTTGAAAAAGACCATTATCTTCGTCACACATGATATCTTTGAAGCGGTCATTTTAGGAGACAGGATTGCTGTCCTGCACGAAGGAAATCTTGAGCAGGTAGGTACAAAGGAAGAAGTTTATGACCTTCCGGCAAGCCGGTTTGTGGCTGAGCTGTTTTCCAAACCTTTCAAACAATTAGCCGCATTCAAGGAGATGCTCTGATGGCGGCCGGAGTGGTGATCGATTTTGTATGTGAACGGCTGCCGGAACTCTGGCTTCGAACGGGCGAGCACCTGATGCTCACCGGTTTTTCTACGGGGGCTGCTATAATCTTGGGGGTATCCCTGGGCATCTTAGCCTCTCGGGTGGCCCGGCTGCGTGGCCCTTTACTGGGGGCTACAGGAATACTCCAGACGATCCCGAGCCTGGCAATGTTAGCGATCCTCCTCGCGGTCACCGGAAAAATCGGAGTATTGCCTGCCATCATAGCACTTATACTTTATTCCCTGCTTCCTATTATGAGAAATACCGTTACGGGAATTCAGGGAGTCTCATCCGCTTCCTTAGAGGCGGCCCGCGGTATCGGAATGACGAACCGGCAACAGCTATGGATGATCAAAATTCCACTTGCCCT
>DAOUXC010000035.1 GCA_030666795.1 Desulfobacteraceae bacterium | reverse complement strand
TTTCACTGAATACCTCCTTTTGCCTCTTAGGGTCACCACCCGGAAGCTTATGGGGGTATTCTTTTTTTGTAAATCTCTCACTTACAAGCATAGCAAAGCTTGGACCATCAGCTTAGCTGATGGTTTATGGTATTAATTAAAGGTTTTAAACGACTTAAAAACGAAGGGAAAGCCGGCCATATCATTGATATATCGAACGTTTAGCTTTGAGCAAGCCCAATTGATCAATAGCGGCGCTTTTTGCTGCCCGAGTTCATTTTCCTTATTAGGCAATGTGCTCATGTCATTTTTGAAACATTCTTCAATGCGAAGAATATGACTACTACGGGTATCAGAAGAGCCATGATGTTCCAGACACCCATTGCAAGTAGAACAACCTGGTTTAAGACCACGAAACCTGTGTAAGTATAAGCAGCCCATTTCCTCATCATCCACAAGCCAACCATACAAGCCAATCCAATGACAGCCGAAAAACCCAGGTACGGTGGATACCAGGCTCCGATCTGTTGTGCTATGGGCGAAAATATTAAGGGAACCGTAAGTAGCGCCCCTATAAACCCGATCACACATATTACTGTTATTGATATGGGGCGCGTTTTCACTTTCTCTGTTGTTTCATTCATTATCTTTATCTCCTTTAATTGTTGCTGCCTGACATTGATTTGTGCGGCGAGAAGGGAATGGAGAGGTCCTGAAGTAACCAGGTAAATTTACATTCGCATGTGTCTGGGTAAATCGAGTTATTGAATAATTTAAGTACATCCCCTTTATCTCAGAGGTGCGAAATTCAAGTTTGCTATTTTAGCCCTCAATCCTTTTGAAGTACGAAATAATCAGAGTCCTCCATCAGCGTGTCCAGGTGCTTGCGAAGGTCTAATAATGGGTCTTTATTGATATCTTTCAAGCCACCCATCTTATCAATTCTATTTTCCAGTTCATCCAAGGATTCCATAGCACCCAGACCCGCAGATTTTATGCCACTTATTTTTTCAGCCAATTTTTCCAGCATCTCATTGAATGCCTTTTCTTCCTCATGCAAATAATCTTTTTCTCTCAGCCTGACTCTAAAGCCTAGATCCCCTTTTCGTATTTGCCCAAAAGCAACAGTAATCCGGTACAAAGGGCCTACAAATCTATGGAATGCACGGAATGAATGCATTCCAATAAGGCACACTAAGGCGATGATGGCGGGCCAAATTCGAGAATGAATAGAGAGAATCCTATCAGCGGTTGCCCCCCTGACTTCAAGGCTCAAAGTTTGATCGTAGAGCTGAAACATATCAGGCACAAAAAGAAATATGGCCAGACAGACAACTATGATTATATTGTAGATGAGCATCATAGCCAGGAACCTGTATTGATGTGACCTGCTTACAAGCGAGTATCGTTTTCGTTTGTATTGCTCTGTCATGACCCCTCCTTCCGGGGCGAACCGGGAAAGACGATCCTGAATTTGGTCCCCATGCCCACTTCGCTTTCTACTTTTATCCTTGCCTGATGTTTATGAAGTACGGATTCTATGATAGCCATACCTAATCCCGTCCCTTTATCCGGAGCTTTTGTGGTAAAAAATGGATCAAAAATGCGTTCCCGGAATTCCTCAGGGATTCCGCAACCATTATCATCAATCTCTAAAAAAACATTATCTTCAAATGAATAGGTCTTAATGGTGATCCTGCGTTGATCATCCTGTTTCCCCTCTAAAGCATGCATGGCATTCATCAAGAGGTTGGAAATCACTTGCTGAAGTCCCTGGCTATCGCCCAAAATGAATGGTAACCCATCCTCACTTTCCATAATACAATGTATGTCTTTCAGCCTTAATTCATGCTCAAACAAATCCAAAACAATATTTATGACCTCAATGAGAGAAAGGCTTTTCATTGCCTTTTCAGACATATGTGAAAATGATCTGAATTTACCCAAAATTGCATTTAGTCTTTCGACGGCACTGAGGGACGTCTCCAAACGCTTTCTCTGATCATTATCAGACGGTTCTTTCACCAGGGCCATTTGAAGCTGGAGGGAAATAGCAGTCAAGGGCTGCTTGATCTCATGCATAATACCGCCGGCCATCTGGCCCATCGTACTCATCCGTGCCGCCTGCACAAGTAAGGTCTGGGTTTCTTTCAGCTTTTCACTCATTTCATTGAAAGCAGTGCCTAAAGTCTCAAATTCATCCCTGCTATTTATGGAAACCCTGTGGCCGAAAGAACCTTTCGCAATCTCCCGGGTAGACTGCATCAGCACTTCGATGGGCTCCGTACTTCTTTTTATCAAACTCATACTCAAGAAAAATACCAGGCCCAGAGAGAGGACGATGACGACGGAAAAGGAAAGCTTAAACGTGGTCATGGATGCGAGCACATTATCAGTAGATTCGCTCAATACAACAAACCACTCGGGATAGAGGAAATTGGACTCTAAAAAGATGGAACAGTAACCTGCGAGATATTCAGTTGATTTATGATTCCACTTCAGGTAACCGGAGTAATTGCCTTTCATTTCATGAAATTGGCGTGAAGGAAAAGATTTTAAACCAGAAAAAGAACTTAAGAGAACGTTGTTTGTGTGGTCCAGGACACAGATTTCTGTCATGGCCGGTCTTCCATCGGCAGCTTCCCAAAGGTAAGCGTCATTAATTTTTCCCATTAGTATTCCGAGATCGGGACGTTTCGGGTCAACAGCCACACACATAAAAAGCGCATTTTGAGAATCCCTCATCCTATGTTGGTGCAGGAGAGCTTTGCCTGAAAATATATGCTCTCTCTGAACCGAAGTTAATTCCGGCAGATTTTCCACATGTCCGAAGGGGGGGGGCCAGGTCTCATGGGTTGTGAGGGCTAATTCGCTGAACCCCTCAGATAAATTTTTCTCAATCGTCTTTGAACTGGCCTGGGGATCACCCTTTTTGTAAGAATGAAAACTGGAAGCCACTAATCTTATTTCATTGCTGAGCATTAACAAGCGGTCGTAAATATATACAACCATGGATTTGCTTTCCTGAGACAACAGCCTTCTACTCTGTTCATTTAACTGTTTTCTTACATTCATAAAAGAGAGCAGCGCCAAAACCGTGACCGGTAAAATGGCACAGATCACAAAAAGCGTAAAAACTCGTCTTGCCACCTTTGTATTGAAAGATTTTAACTTCCATTCCATATTCTAATACCAGATTCTAATACTAGGGAACCATAGAATCAGTGGGAGACTTTTATCCGACGGACTATAAGATTAAAAGTCTACCGGACCCAAACCCGTTAAGTGTCATTCTCTTGTTTTTTTGTCCACTCAATCTCCATTTCGTTCTTGAACCGAACTACAACCCTGTTTCGGGCTGTCGAATAGACAAGGGAAAGTCCGTATTCCAGACCCTCACTATCCTTATACTCTATGTGGTATAGTGTTTGCCCCTCCTCAACAGTTTTCTCTATTCCGGTGACAAGGTTAATGGCGGTATAATCCTGACTCTTATTAGTGAAAATGATCATTTTATCCGTCACTTCAAAAGTACAGCTCGCATAACGTTCTTCCGTGGTTACCCAGACGCCAAGCAACTCTTTGGGAACCGTTTTGTCCTTCCACTTTTGACATCCGAATAAGGCGGTTAAAATGGCCAACATGGCGAGTATTTTAAATTTTGTCGTCAGTATTTTCATTTTCATTAAAATTGAAAAGCGAAGTTGATCCTTAAAAAAACCTATAAGTGTTTCACTTCAATACGAATACTCTGAGGCTATCCCTATGTATTTTCCGTTGCTTGCCCGTACGATATCATCGCGACTGGCTTTCGCGGTAAGAGGGGATTGACTTTTTCCATCCTTGCCCATGCTATACAAATCAAAGTCCTTATTTATGGGAACCATGAATTTATTCTTCCGCTTTTTTCCTTGTCCCTTGGCCGTTTCAATGTTTAAGTATTGATAAGGGTTTCCCCAAGAATCTTTCATGTTTCCTCTGTTTATATCGTTAAGGCTTTCCGGCAAGCGTTCATGTGTCGCCTTATATGCCAAAATCTCCTGTTCAAGGACCCGCATGTCCGAAACGGTCTTTGTCATCCTTGCTTTGTCTAAATATGCTCTGTAGGCAGGAATACCTAAACCGGCAAGTATTCCCACGATAGCAATAACAACAATAAGCTCGATGAGGGTAAACCCTCCGAATACGCCTTTTTTCTCATTAAAGGCCAATTTAATTGAGGCTTTTAATCCGGTTGCAGACAGGGGAACCCTCCAATGAAATATTTGATCCATATTTCGTTAAGGAGATTGAAGAATACTTAAAATAAATCAGGATTCAACACTTTTTGGACAAGCTGAAACTCCCCAAAAGGAACGTTGATTATAGATTACAAAATAATACTAAAACGCTATACTTTTTTGTTCACCTTATCCCGCCTATGACTCCTTAAATATTTGCAGGTAGATAAATGGACCAATTCCGTCAGATCTTGCCATTTGACAAGTCAATACATTCTTTTATGCAGACCGTTAAGCAATGAGGGCTGATCTCCGATGTCTCCGTGCTTGGGCTTTAGCTCAATTAGGGTTACAGTCAAACATCAAAGCTACTTTTTTTTCACATTTTCATATTCTAAAATTTCCAAGATAGAATCAACAGTATCTTTTCGCTTATCCGGAAGCTTGTAATATATGCCGGATCTGCGGCCTACCACATTCTTACTATCTTTAATAATTCTTCAATCCGAACTTCCGCGCCTTTCTTGTTCATAATAATTAGTAAGATCGGAGTTTCTGCGGTCTTTGCCCGACCTTCTGTTTTCCTTTTTAAAGATATTAAAATGAAACATTTTACCGAGTCTCCCTGGATCACCCTCGACATTTGACAAGTCGATGCGCTGCTGATCAACAGCATCCTCGACAATCAATGAATATTTGGTTGTCAGATTTTTGTATATCTTCTCCCGTAAATGCGAAGCAATTTGAGCAGTTTAAAAATCACTACCCTGCCCACAAAGCAGCTCCTGGACCTTTAGCCCACCTGAAGATGAAATGGATTATTTAATGATATTATTAGTATGTTATAAAAATTTTGCTCCTCACAGGACAAAATATCTCCTGTCAGGAGCAGGGCTTGCTGATTTTGAGGTGTTTTCCCATATTGCAAACGCTCAGAGATGGGGTTTACTTCATTAACAAAAACAGATTATTCTTAATATTAGTAAATTTTCCTAAAAAACAAGGGCTTTGTCAACCCTATAAAAATGGGTATGGAATGGGTAAAATTTATACCCATTATTTTCGAGTGGAAAAGAGCGGATTTTGTTCTTTTGCAATGTAACCTTTTGAATATATGAGATTCAGTTTGATTACGGACGCAAGGCATAGGGCACAAGGCTCAAGGCATGAGCCATAAAGTCCGCCTGAAAAAATGGTGGGCAGGTGGCAAGTGCCACGGACTTAATCAGGAAAAAGCCATTTGCAGAACTTCTTTGCTGATTATCAATGAAAGTGCATCTTCTGTAATATCAAGGTCATAGTCCATGTGGAGGTAAAGCCGAAATGAAGGGATGTTTCGCTGTAAATCCAGAGACCCTGCTGTATAGGGAGAACGGGCATGAGATTGTCTTTTGATCTTCCCGGGACCTATGCTATACTTTAATACTTTGAGAACCTGGAAGCAGTGAAAACCTCTATGACCACAGGCGTATTTTTCCATGAGATGTTTAAGGGCAGGGAGTGGCTGATTATCGGCGACAAGTTTCGCAACTTTCCCGGGGTTATGAAGCATGCCCTGAAACTCCCGCAGGTCAAACTGTTTTCTCCGGAAAAGGTATCTGAAGAATTGCTCCTGAAGATACACACGCCGGGCTTTGTAGAGAAACTGAAACAGTCCTGGTACTGCGACGGGGCGCGCTATGCCGTGGGTGGGTGTGTAGAGGCCGTGGAAAGGATACTTTCCGGGGAACTCAAAAATGCCCTGGCCTTTACTGTTGCGGCAGGCCATCACGCGGAGCGCGATTCGGCCTGGGGAGGAACCTATGCCTCGTGTGCGGGCCCGGCTTTCAGAAATGCCAGGGAAAAATTGGGGCCAAAAAGATTTGCCATCATCGATACGGATCGTCACCACGGGAACGGCACCAGAGACATATTTCTTCATGACGATGATGTGCTCCATGTCTGCTTCTGTAACTGGGATAAAAGAGAGGGTAATGGCTCAAAGGTCTGCGTCAACATCGCCTATCCCAATACGGACCAAGACTACATGGAAAAGGTGAGGCAGGAGTTCATTCCCAGGGTCAGGGAGTTCCAGCCCCACATGATACTCCACAATCTGGGCCACGACACCTGTCAACTGGATTACGGGGATATAGGCCTGACCCGGGAGTTCTATCCCATGCTCGTCAAAGAAATCGCCGTATGCGCCGAGGAAGTATGCGGGGGGAGATACGCGGTCCTGACTCACGGCGGAAAACGGGCCGATGTTGCCGAATATATTTTCCCGAAGATCGTTGAAATACTCGCTCAATAGGGGATGGAATCGTGGAGTGAGAAAGTAAGGAAGATATGGAGTAGTGAAAATCCAAGTAATGAAGCTCCCCGCAGCAATCTGCGGGGTATCAAAGCGGAATTGCGCCGAAGCCAACCCGCCTTCGCTCTAAAGAGCTCCGGCGCGGTTCGCC
This sequence comes from Desulfobacteraceae bacterium, assembly GCA_030666795.1. GTDB lineage: Bacteria > Desulfobacterota > DSM-4660 > Desulfatiglandales > Desulfatiglandaceae > JAIOSR01. Next base: position 9,977 of record DAOUXC010000035.1, on the reverse strand, counting down.
ACGCCATTCATCCCTGTAGCAGGCTACAGGGTATTCTGGCGAAGGCGAATATATGACAATGGCCGCCCCGGTTAAATACTCCTTGCGGAATTTAACGGGACAGGCAAAAAGGCGCAAAATTCTATGGATGACGTCCTTCTTTTTATAAATTGTATTCCATCTTGGAATCAATACTCCAGCAATCCAATAATCCATTTATCCGTTTTAAAAAATGAAACCAGCATAGCCGTTATCCCTGACTATTCTCAAAAGGACTCGCATTTCTAAGATAAAAGGAGGTTCCAATGGAATTTATAAGCGGGATTACTTACAACATACGCGGGCTGGGGTTGAGTATAAAGACACCTAAGCTTCTGCTCTTAGGATTTATTCGCTTTGCAGCGGTCATCCTGATTACCATTTTTGCGGCCAGCATGATCCTCCTCTACCACAAGGAGATATTAGACCTCATCTGGACCAAGCCTGAAAGCCAGTGGATTGTCTGGCTGTGGCATGTCCTGTCCTGGCTTCTTTCCTTTACACTCGTGGGTGTCTCGGCAATATTTTCCTATCTCATCTCACAAATCCTTTTCAGCGTGATCATCATGGACTACATGTCAAGGATAACAGAGCGAATTACAAGGGGCCATGAAAAGGAGTCTGAAAAGATGCCCATAATAAAGTTGCTTTTCTATCTGATCAAACAGGAGATTCCGAGGACCATCATCCCTGTTGTCATCTCCCTTGTGCTCATGGTCATAGGCTGGCTCACTCCATTGGGACCGGTCATAGCAATACTTGCCTCGGCCATCGCCATAACATTTCTTTCATGGGACAATACCGATCTACTCCCTGCCAGGCGGCTCTTCCCTTTCAGCGACCGATTCAGGTTTCTGAGGAAGACCCTCTCCTTTCATTTAGGCTTCGGGCTCTGGTTCCTGATTCCCGGGTTGAACATTGTATTTCTTTCATTCGCACCGGTGGGGGCCACGCTCTACTACCTGGACAAACATGATCACGAAGCCGGGGATTCGGATTAAGCCTCCCTGCCCGGGTTCGCGCCACTCCTTGCGGCGGGCCAATAAGTCAATGGCATCGATAGCGGGAAATGATATCTTTTTTGAGTGACTGGCGGGAGGCCGCCTTCATTTCAAGGTGTTACGGATGGGGGACCCCCTGTTCTCCGCTCCTTTAGGGGCGGAGAACAGGGAGGGGGTAGGCATCCCACGGCCGTAACTCCATGAAATGACCCCCGCATAGCGGGATCTTCGACACGCCGGGAGACTCGAAACGAAAAAAAGGTATCATCACCCGCGCAATTAACACGCCACGGTTAAATGGGATAAGCCCCGTTTAAATAGGGTAACAGTTCCAAAGATTCGAGGCTTCAAGGGGTGAAGCATTCAGCATATATTTTGGCTGAATTCTGAACGCTGAAAGCTCCCACCGGTCACTTGTCCAGTATAACCGGACCAGACCGGTATTGTCCTGATGCAACCTCGTCCCAAAAAGTCTTTTCATTTTTCTGCCAGTCAGGTCCAAAGGTCGCGTTGAAGAAGCCTCCCAACCGCTCGAACAGGCGGCGCCAGCCCGGTCTGTGCTCCAAGGTCAAAACATCTTCCAGAAAACTCACGATTTCGGACATTTTTTCCTTGGGAAGATAGGCTTTTGCGCCCATTTTGACGGATGACCGTAGGGCCTCAACCGACAGGGCATGGGCCGTCAGCATAACCGTTGGGAAACCTAAACTGACCGACGCGTTCAAAAGATCAAAACCCCGAACACCCATGATATCGAGTATGACGAGATCATATGTCCATGACCTGATCAGTTCATAGCCCGTATCATAATCAATGGCCTTGTCAAATATCAGACCGTCAAATCCCTCGAGCTGTTCTTCTAATGTCTCGAGCACATCAGGTTCATCATCCACAGCCAACAGACGCTTGTTATTTAATATGCTTTCCGCCATTACCCAATCTCCTTGAACTTTCCTGATATTTGAGAAAAACAACCGGGCACCATGGACCCATGCATCATTTAATATAAGTCGTTTTTTTCTTAACATCCTTTCTGGGCGCGGGCGTGGGATCTCCACCTGCCTTGCCGAGGCAAACAACCCCAATCGGCGTTTTTTCGGGGTCAATGCCGAGTATCTCTCGAATGGCCTTTTTGTCAAAAAAGGTAAACCAGAGACTGCCGAGTCCCAGGGCATGGGCCGCAAGATGCATGTTCTGAATGGCCGCGGCACAGGCGTGCTGATAGCCCACGCCCCCCTCTTCCATAAACATGTCCACACCCGTTTTCTTGGGATCTCCCGTGATAGCGATAATAACCGGGGCCGACTTTAAAAAATCCAGGTTGTAACCTCCAAGCCACTTCCACCCGCTTTTTTCAAGAGCCCATTTACGACACCTGTCTGCCTCGGAAAATATCTTTTCCTTCACACCCTGACCGGTTACAACGATAAATTCCCAGGGCTGCATGTTAAGGGGGGAAGGTGCCCAACCGGCTGCCTCTAAAATTTTTTCAATGTTCTCATCACTGACCGGTTCGCTCGAAAAATTACGGCAACTCCGTCTTTCTTTCATAACCTCAAAAACGTCCATTTTCTCTCTCCTTTCTCAAAACATATCCTGCGATAATAACATTTTTGCCAGTTGAAAAAAGGATTATTGTAACTTTTTTGCAAGGGTGAGGATTTTGTGAAAGGCGGTATCGCAAAGGGTATTAGCTACAACTTTCGGCAGTGGCCGAATTTTCCGGATTCTTTACAACTTGCTGTCCCCAGACCTGACTTCTCTGTGATGAATCAACCTTTTTTCTCGGACATCCGCCGGCGTTCCTCATCGCGGATTTCCCTTCTCAAGAGTTTCCCCACCTTGGACTTGGGCAGCATATCCCTGAATTCAATATAACCGGGGATCTTATAGGCCGCCAGCCTTTCACGGCACCACTTTATAAGCTCAGCACCGCCCACGCCCCTTGCATCCTCTTTCAGGACCACGATGGCCTTGATCCTTTCCCCAACCTTGGGGTCGGGGATACCCACGGCGCAGGCACCGATAACCGTGGGATGGTCCTGGAGTACGGCTTCTATTTCGGATGCCGAAACCCGGAAGGCCTTGTGTTTTATTATGTCGGCCGAACGCTCCACGTAAACCAGTTCGCCGTCCTTATCCATGGACACAAAATCGCCCATACGGTAATACATCTTTCCGTCCAGTTCCACGTAGGAATACTCGGTTTCCTCCGGCTTGTTCCAGTATTCTTTCAGGGTGTAGGGAGAGGTGACTAAGAGTTCCCCGCTTTCACCGGTGGGGACCTGTTCCAGGGTCTCCGGGTCCACCACAATGCATTCCCTGCTTTTCAGGGGGAGTCCGATGGTAGTAGGTTTGGGATCCCTGTCAATTCGGCTGTAGGTCACATGACCCGCCTCGGTAGAGCCATAAACCTGATAGATGGGGATACCGAACATCTCTTTCCATCGCTTAAAAACCTCGACCGGAAGGACATCCCCGCCGCAGTAACAATAGGACAGGGAATTCAGGTCGTAATGTTCCAGGCGGTCATTTTCCAGGATCATGCGGTAAAGGGCCGGAACGCCCAGCATCCAGCGGGCCTTGCGGCGCTCTATGGTTTCAAGAATTGCGTCCACCTGGGGCACCGGCATGAGCAAAGTGGTATTGCCCTTATTAAGACCAATTGCCATACACAGGCCAAGGGCCATGATGTGGAAAAGAGGATTTACCGCTATATATACGTCCTCCCCTTCCTTGAGATAGTCCCCTGCCACATCTTCGGTCACGTCGTTGACATAGGACGTCATGCCCATATGATTGCCGGGAACTCCCTTGGGAAAACCGGTGGTGCCTCCGGTATAGAGGATATACGAAAGATCTGTTCTGGGATTAAGTTCTGCCTGTGATTTCAGGGGCGGGTGCTTCAGAAGCGATTTGAAGGAATGGACCCGGCTGTCCCGGTCCACCTTGCCGTGCGGGATCTTGTCGAACAGGACACCGAGGCCTCTTTTCCAAAAAGGAAGGAGGTCCACCAGATTGGTCACAATGGCCCTTTTTAGCCCTGTCTTTGAAAAGACCTCCTTTACATAGCAGAAATTCGTGTCCAGGCAGATGACCGTCTCGGCCCCTGAGTCTTTGATCATATATTCGATCTCAAAAGATGTATATATCGGGGCGACCGGCACGAGCACGGCCCCGGCTTTCTGGATACCTAAGAATGCGATGAGCCACTGGACGCAATTGGAGATGTAAATCATGACCCGATCGCCCTTTTTAACACCCATGTCGACCAGAGAGCCGGCAAACCTCTCACTCAGGTCACGAAGACGGGCATAGGAAAAACTCTCTCCTAAATAGACCACTGCGGCACGGCCCGGGTACTTTTCACTCATCCGGTCAAATCTGGTAAAGGTCAACTCCTTTTCCAATGCCTTTTCCAATGCCTGTTCGTTATTGCTCATAGATTTTTGACCCCTGAAGTAAGAATTCTGGCCATGAGAACCAGATTTTGGTTATCCCCAGAGGGGATGTTCTTTGCTGGAGTTTTATTGGGTTATTGAAATCGCAAATATCAAATTTCAAAAATCCAAAAAACTCCAATGACCAAAATTCAAAAATCCAAACAATGTCTCGTCCTGATAAGTTTTGGTCATTGAATATTGGAATTTGAGACTTGTTTGTGATTTGGTGCTTGGAACTTGTTATTTGGAGGTCTGGACAATTCCCGACTTATTTGTCCTTCCAGTGCTCCAGTAATCCATCACTTTGCATCATCCCCACTTAAACTTTGGGAGGGAGCTTTGATAAGGTAGAGGGAATTTAAGAAACCCCGAAATAGGCCGAGCGCACGTCCGGATTGTCCAAAACCTCATCCCGGGGCCCCTCCAATACTGCTGCCCCGTTTTCCAGGATAAAGGCATAATCTACGATCGGCAGGACCGGACGGGCATATTGCTCGGTCACGATTATTGAAATCCCTTTTTCGTCCCGGATCTCTTTTGTGGACCGGACCAGCATGGACTGGATACGAGGGCTCAGGCCTAATAGCGGTTCATCCATAAGCAACAGCTTTGGCTGGGCCATAAGCGCACGTCCTACTGCCAGCATCTGCTGTTCTCCCCCGCTCAAGAACCCGCCCACCCTTTTCTGGAGTCTTTCAAGGGGAGGATACACTTTGAACACATATTCCAAGGTATCTTTGGCCTGGGATGAAGTTGCCAAGTAGGCCCCTATGCGCAGATTCTCCATCACGCTGCATTCGGGAAATATTCTCCTTCGTTCAGGGCAGAGTACAATCCCTTCCCTGGCGCGCTTGCTCGGTTTAAGGTCCGTGATGTCCCGACCCAGAAACCGGACCTGTCCTAAAACAGTAATCCTTTCGCCACCGGCCATGTCCTCCTTTTTCCTGATATCCTCCATGATACCCGAAATTGTATACATAAGGGTGGATTTGCCGGCGCTGTTGGCACCAAACACTCCAACGATCTGTTTGTCCTCACACTTGATACTGACATTATTGAGGGCCAGCATATTTTCATAGAAGACCATCAGGCCGGTAGCCTCAAGCATAGCTCATGTCCTCCTCAACCTCCTCATCAGACCCAAAATATGCCTCTTTCACCTTCGCGTTGGCCATGACCTCTTCGGGGTTCCCTTCAATCAGCTTTTCGCCGAAGTTCAATACCATAACCCTTCGGGCAACCCGGAAAAGCTCCCGCAACCGGTGTTCTATCATGATTAAGGCAATACCATCCATCTGCAGACGCTCTATCAGGGGCACCATGCTGGCGATCTCACTCATGCTTAACCCTGAAAAGACTTCGTCACAGAGTATAATCTCCGGTTTCAAGGCAAGGCACCGGGCAAGCTCTAAGCGTTTCAGGTAGCCGGTGGGCAGGGTGGATGCCATTTTGTAGGGAACAAAGGAATCCCGTTCAAAACCTATCTCTTCTAAGATATCAATACCCACGGTATTCCGGTCCCCGAGTTTGCCGCCGCCCCTCCAGCCTCCCGTGCGTTTGGCACGTGGCGAAAACAGGGGGATCACCAGGTTCTTATAAGCCGGCAGGCTGTAATAAGGCCGCATGATCTGGAACGTCCGGGTTACCCCCATGTCCGCGATCTTGTGGGCCGGTTTGCGGCTGATATCCTTCCCCCGAAAGAGGACCTTGCCCGAGGTCATCTTGATGAATCCCGTGATACTGTTGATCAGGGTTGTCTTGCCCGAACCGTTTGGGCCGATGATGCCTAAGATTTCACCCTCATTGACATGGAAACTTACCCGGTTCAGGGCGAGGATTCCACCAAAGGTTTTTGTGACCTCTTTCACTTCCAGGATAGGTTGATCGCTCATACCTTAACCCACCTTTCAATCTGATGGTACTTGCGCTGGCCGTAAACCATTATGCCTTCACTGCGAAAAACAATGAATCCCACGAGTATCAGAGAATAAAAAACTATACGCAGGGTCCCGAACTCCCGCAGCAATTCGGAAACCGGGACCAGTATAAGACAGCCCAAAACCGGTCCGACAAGGGTTCCGGCCCCGCCTATGACTGTGGCGGCAATGGGAATAATAGAGAAATCCAGCGCGAAAAGGGACATGCCGGACCACATATATATGTGCACAATGCAGGCCCCGCCCAAACACCCCATGGCCGAAGAAATAAAAACGGCCACGGCCTTGTACAACGTGATGCTCATTCCCGAGGCCCTCACGGCCTGGTCATTATCCTTGACCGCGCGCAATACCAGGCCGATATCCAGGTTAACCAGTCGTCTCACCCCGAATAGAAACAGAAGCACCATCAGGATAACAAAATACTGTTCTACCCAGCGATTGGGAAAGCTGTCTATACCCATGATCCCGTCCGTGCCCCCTAAAATATCCAGGGCCTCGATGACCCGGGTCATTGCCAGGGGATACATGAGACTCACAATAGCAAAATAGACACCGCGTAACGGAAGACAGGGTAACAGGAGCAGGGTGCAGATACCGGCGCCTGCAATGGTTGCTATGGGGATTGCCAAAAGGGGTGGGAACCCTAAAGAAGTATTCATTATGGCGGAAAGATACCCGCCTACACCAATGAATAACGCGCCGCCCAGGGAAACAAGACCGACAAAGTGGGCTAATAGATCAAAACTCACGGCCAGCAGGGCATAGATACATACAATGGAGATAACCCTCTGCCAGTACATGCTTGGCATTACAAAAGGGAGTATCAGCAGTCCTACAATCAACACTATCCTGGGCAGGGTCAGATAGCTCAGCTCCCGCCAGGACATCACGGCATATAGCCCATCCGTTCGGACCTTGATACCCCGGTCAATCCTTTCCTTACGTCGTTGCTCCGTATTCACGCTTTAAACCCTTTCTTCCAGTTCCTTTTGCATACCAAAGAGACCTGAAGGCCGCAGTATGAGTGTAAGAATAATAGCCAGCAGGGCCACAACCATCTGGAAATGGGTCCCCAGATAGACAACCGTCAAGATCTGGGCAAATCCGATGAGAAAAGCCGCCAGTACCGCGCCCATCCAGCTTCCCAGTCCACCTACGATACAGACGGCAATGGCCTGGATCAAGACATCGTAACCTTTTTCCACGACAATGTTTCCCAGGGGGAGCAAAACAATACCGGCCAGACCCGCAAGCATGGCACCGGATGCCATGGCAACAACTGCCATTATATCAGAATCGATTCCCAGCATCAGGGCCGCACGTTCATCCTGGGCCATTCCCCGCAGGGCCAGGCCGATCCTTGTATAATGGGTAAAAAGCCAGAGAAAGGCAACAACAGCGATGCCGATAGCGATAACTAAAAGGCGATGCAGATCAACAGGGATATCTCCGATATTTATACTCCCCTCAATGAATACAGGCAGCGTATAGGTCGTCCCTTTGAACCCTCCCCATCGCAATCCTTCAAGTATGGCCAGCCCGATTGCATAGGAGGCGATGATCTCCGAAATGGCCATCCCCCGTACACGAATGAGCACAAACTGATAAATAAGGGCACCCACCACCCCGATGGCAATAATGGCCAATACAATGCTTAAAAGATAGTTGAGCCCTAAGCCACGCAATAAGCTCCATGCAATAAAACCGGTTATCACGTAAAGGGCGCCATGGGCAAAGTTGGGAACCCTGCTTATTCCATAAACCAGGGCAAAGCCCAGGGCCATGAGCGCTAATGCAATGCTGTTGACGGTCCCATAAATCAGGATATCCATAGTATAATCCGGATCACGTTAGAAAAAACTTAAAGAATAAACATTCCGGGCTGCGCCTCGCGGGCTACGGAGCCTTTGAACTCACAACCCGGAATGCCAAAAATTACACGCTATTTCTTCATCCAGGGCGGCAGCTTAATTTCGCCCGTGGCAATACTCTTGGGAAATACCACGATCCTTTTGCCCGCCTGCCATTGCAGGACAGTTCCGACGGCCCCTTCCTTCGGGTCCATACTCGGAATAACCTGGTGGCTCTTCGGATCAAATCTGAGTCTTCCATATACGCCCATGACATCCGTCTTTTCCAGCTCGGAAACCACCTTGTCGGAATTCAAAGTGCCTGCGCGCTCAATGGCATCCCTCAATACATATACCGCCATGTAGCTGCTGGAACTGCCAAGCCCTTCAGGCTCAACATTCCATTTTTTGGCATATGCGTTGTAAAATTTCATGGTCCACGGTGTGGCTTCGGATGGGGCATTGCCTGCATTGACCACATTGCAAAGGGTGTATTCGCCCTTCCCTTCCGTGGCTTTCCAGAAGCCCGGTTGTTCGGCCGCGGCAAGTGTGGAACCAAAAGGAAGAGCGGGGATCTTCATGTCATACCACTGCTTCAGGAGGATTGAGCTCTCAGGCATGTCCATCCATATATTGATAATCTCCGTTTTGGTCTTTTTTGCCTTGAGCAATCCCATGGAAAAATCGCTGGCACCGGTGGGGTAAATCTCCACCCCGGTCACATTCCAGCCCTTTTTAAGCGCCACCTTTTTCATAACCTTGGCCGCACCCCGCGCGTGTGAGACATCCTGGGCGATTATGAACAAGTTGTTAAATCCATGCTTTTTTTTCAATGCGCTGAAGTTGGCAAACATCTCACCAACAAGCTGTCTTGCTTCACCGTGAATACGAAAACAATATTTGAACTTGTCATACTGTTTCGCTACCATTGCGTGGTATTTTGGGGTCAATACGCCCGTAGTAACGATTGAGACCTTTTTATACTTGGATAGAAGGGACATGGCCGCCAGAGCCGCCTCGGAACGAACCGGTCCGCCCAGGATAAAATCGGCCTTTTTATCCAAAATCAGCTTTTCCACCGCAAGGAGGGCCTCACTGACCGGGACCCCAGGTTCCAGGTCACGGGTATCAATCACCTCTACCTTCAACGGCCGTTTCTTGCCCCCAACGTTGACACCACCTTTGGCGTTGATCTCCTCCACTGCCAGTTTGATTCCCCTTTCAGCATCCCAACCGTAAAGAAATGCGGTTGAAAGAGGACAACCAATAACGATCGGTTCTTCAGCCATTGCCCTGTTTCCGGGAAAAGCAAACAGGACCGCTACCAAAAGGACCAACAAAACGGTTAAATGTCTGGCCTTCATTTCTGTCCCTCCTTTGTCTTTGAGTTAAGGTTATAAATTCAAAAGATCCCGCTGAACCGTTCCTGTCCGGAAACGGCTCCCCGAATCTTTCACGAAACCTGAGAAAGGAAACCTGCTAATTCCATTGTGCATTCCAAGTGCCCTCTTGCGGAATTTTCTGAGCATCAAATAGCAGACCGGGTTAGAATTGAGTAATAAATTTTGATGGATCCGTAAAAAGGCCATCAATCCCGAATTGCGGGAGGTTGAGAGTGGAACCATTTGAATTTACTTCAAATGGCGGGGGAGGGGCAGCCCCCCCCCCCCGCTTAAAAAGACGCAGAGGAACTTTTTACGCAGTTATCAGGTTTAAGAAAAGAGA
>DAOUXC010000170.1 GCA_030666795.1 Desulfobacteraceae bacterium | reverse complement strand
TTAATGTCCTTTGCTGAAAGCCGAAAGCTGATAGCTGACAGCGCGAGTCCAAAAACGTCAGTTTGTGGATGAGCACTAAATAGGGCTGTCTTTCTAATTGGGCCTTAGCTCAATCAGGTAATATGAAAAATAAACGTCAAATTTTATATATACCGGAACAAAAGCGCCTGTCCATCACAAAAGGTAATGCCCTGCAGGGCAAAGTCAAAATAAATAATGTATGTTCTCTTTTATCCTTCTGAGGCGGAAACCGGGAAAAGAGGTGCGCCATGAACCCATCAATGTCGGGCTTTAACACGGGCTCCGAAAATAAATCGTATAACATAGATATTTTAAAATGGTTAGGGGGAAAGGCCCCCGTGGAGGAAGAGCGGGATAACAGGGACGAAGAAGCGGGGCGCACGGAATACCATCTGGACAACAGGCCCATCGAACCGGAAAAGAAGAGGTTCACAGGGCCGAGCCTTTTTAAATGGGCTATTTTTCTCATCCTGATCCTCTATACCCTTGTTTCCTATTTCCATGCCCCGATTCTGAAAAGTGCCGGAAGCTACCTGGTTGTAAAGCATTCACTAAAGAAGGCGGATCTTATAGTGTGTCTGTTGGGAGGTCCCGTTGTAAGGGGTCTTGAGGCCGCAGACCTTTACAAGATGGGTTTGGCCCCTTACATCTTTATAGGCAGGGAGGAACTTCCGGACGGTATAGAAGCATTGAACGAGAGAGGGGTTCGTTTTCCAGAGTCAAAGGCCCTTTTGATAAGGATGCTTGAGAAACTGGGTGTTCCCGGGTCCGCCTGTCTTACAAGTGATAATTTTGCAGACAGTACAATGGGGGAGGCCAAGGTGATCGGAGATTTTGTCCGGGAGAAGGGTTTTCGTTCCCTTATCATAGTTACATCGCCGACCCACACCAGACGGGCATGGTTGACTTTTGAAAATGTGCTTGAGAAAGACGATGTGGAAGTCATGATGGCGCCTTCCCGGCATACGACATTCAAACCGGATGACTGGTGGAAAACGCGGAAATACGCAAAGGAGGTAATCTTTGAGTATCAGAAGTTGATATACTATACCCTTAAGTATTTCTGGTGATACGGAAACAGGTATTACTTGGTCGTCATAGTGTAACAACAATCCCATTCCGGCGGAGGCGGGCTGATCTTGAGGTCAAGACAGCGCTCAATATAGATTTGAGCAACATGCAGGCCCTTATGCAGGTCCCTGGCCAATTCAAAGTTCCGGATGGCTTCATCCCACTCCTGCTCCTTATACAACTGAAGCCCTTCGTGAAAATAGGAGATGGCCTGGCTGACCACTTCAGGGACCTCTTTATGGGCAAACAACTGGTAGATTCTTACCGGAAGGGTTTTTCCTTTTACTCGAACGCTGTCAACTTCCATACATACGAATTCGTCTTTCACCCTTTCATAGGTGAATTCGCTGATGAGGATATTTGTCCTGTAATTTTTATTGGCGCCCTCTAAGCGGGACCCGAGATTGACTGCATCTCCCATTACCGTGTAATCAAATCTCTGGTCAGAGCCCATATTGCCCACCATCATATCACCCGTATTGATGCCGATCCCTATATCCAGGGGTTTTTTACCTTCATCAAGCCATTTTTCGTTGAGCTTTTTGAGGTCTTCCATCATTTCGAGGGCCGAGTGGCAGGCGCTGGCCGGATGATTTTGCTGTTCGAACGGGGCCCCGTAAATGGCCATTATTGCGTCGCCCATATATTTATCAAGGGTCCCGTCATACTTGAAGACGACATCCGTCATCACTGTAAGGTATTCGTTTAACAGGTTGACCAGTTCTTCCGGGGTCAGACCTTCAGAAATGGTCGTAAATCCTCTAATATCTGAAAAAAGAACGGAAAGGTCCTTTTTGTCGCCGCCTAGCTTCAGTTGCTCCGGGTGTTTGAGCACTTCATTGACCACGGAACTGGACACATAATAACTGAATGCCCCCTTGATCTTTTTTCGTTCCCTCTCCTCGGTAACATAATGATAAACGGTAAGAGAAGTATAGGTAATCAAAAGACCCAGCAGGGGATAGACAACATCGAACCATATCCCTGAATTTACAAAAAGGGTTCGGGCAATTATAAGGTGGGCGGTGAAAAGACCCAATCCCAGAAACATTCCCGTGACAGCGTTTAAGCGGGGAACAAAAATGCCGGCCAGGACACACAAAATAATTATAGCGAACAGGTCGGAAACCTTGACCCATGTAGGTTTGGTCAGGAAATTTTGTTTCAATATGTTATCTATGACAGTGGCATGTACTTCCAGCCCCGGATACACGGGACTGAAGGGCGTGTTCCTCAAGTCGTAAAGGCCTACTGCCGTGGCGCCTACCAGAACGATCTTATCCTTGAAAGTCCCCTCTGGTATATTGCCCTTGAGAATATCGCTTATCGAAAAATGGGGAAAAGTTTTGGGCGGGCCTTGGTAATTTATTAATATTCGGCCGGTTTCGTCGGTAGGAATGAATCGTTTCCCAATCTGTATCCCTTCCACCCCGTAGCCCGCTACCTTGACCATTGACTGAGGCTTTTCCAGGTAATGCCAGGCGCATTGCAGGGAAAGGGGCGGAAAGATATCCATATCCTTTCCGCAGCGGATGATGAGCGGCATCCATCGTACCACACCGTCCTGATCCGGAATCATGTTGATATAACCGGAATAATCAGTCGATTCGGTAAAGATATTGATATTGCCCTCGGGTACGTATGCCGTATAAAAAGGAGAAATTTCCGTGTCTTTGTCTTCATAGATGATCAGAGAGTATTTTGAATGGGAAAGCTGCTCGATTTGCCGATCAATTTCCTGTTGTTCAATCCGGTAGTCCAGTTCTTGTTCATTCATATGAAAGAAATAACCGAGGACAACGCCGGCATTAGAGTTCCTGATTGCCTCTGCAAGGGCCGAATCATTGTCTGCCTTTATCTTGTTGTCTTTTATAAATCCGGCCAGTTTCCTGTTCTCGATGTTCAGGTTGGCAATGGTATGATCAAGTTGATTAATAAACCTGAGAGTGGAATTTTCATCGGGTTCCGGAAAGGTAATATCAAAACCGATTACCCTGGCCCCGTCCTTGGAAAGGGCGTTTATGAGAGCCGCGAGTCTGGATCTGGGCCAGGGCCAGCGACCTTCCGAATCAAGGCTTTTCTCATCAATTACGGCCATGACTACCTGAGACGAGGTTTTCAGCGGGCCTCGCGACAGGAACCGGAGGTCATAGGTCTTTAACTCGATCATATCGAGGATCGGAATGCCGATCAGAAAAAGGATGACAATCAGGAGGGTCGTGCAGAAAGTGATGGAAGTGGAATTTAAAGAGAAAAGGAATTTCGCAATATTTCTCATTTCCATTGCCCCGGGATGCTGTAAGCGTTTGCTGGAACCAAACCGTTCTCGATCCTCTGATTTTACGATGTATCGATTAAGATAACCTATGTGTGATTGCGTTAAAGCCTAATTTTGAAAACCCTGGACGATCAACATGCAGAGAGGGGGTCATACTGACCGCTGACTGCTGCATACTGAAAGCTTAACATATTGAGCATTTTTTACTCAATTGGGGCTTAACATTATCACCGTGTTAATTTATATGGAAGCTTGGGGCAAAGTCAAGCCGTCAAAAAATAGGGCATTACATTTTGGTTGACAGTCTTCGGGTGTGCTGTTAGCTTTTTTTCTGGATATAGTTTTCAGGCGGGTACTAAGAGACAATGACACAAAGGTTTGAATGCGGGTTTTTTCGCATTATCTGAAAGTGAAACATATACTGGTTATAGCAGGCTCGGATTCGTCCGGAGGAGCCGGGATCCAGGCAGATATAAAGACCGTCACCAGCCTCGGGGGACATGCCCTGACGGCCCTTACTGCCGTAACCGCCCAGAACTCCCTTGGGGTCACTGGTATCCACAAAATTCCAGCCGGGTTCATTACCAAACAGGTTAGGGCCGTGATTGAGGAGGTCGTTCCCCAGGCAGTGAAGATCGGTATGCTGTATTCAGGGGCAGCAGTCAAGGAAGTTGCAAAACTGCTTAAAAGGCATGGATTTGTGAATATTGTGCTTGATCCTGTTTTAAGGGCCACTACCGGTAAGGATCTTTTAGAACCGAAGGCCATTACCCTTTTCAAGGAAGAACTTCTTCCCCATGTGAGTATTGTTACGCCCAATCTGTTTGAAGCGGGTACCCTGGCAGGCATGAATGTCGACGGCTCGGATGATATGGCAGAGGCGGCGGAAACGATTCAGGCAATGGGGCCCGACGTGGTCATCACCGGCGGCCACTTAAAGAGTAAATGCACGGATTTCCTCTACGATGGGAAGGCTTTCCACAGGTTTCATGGCTCAAAAATTGACACGCGACACACACACGGGAGCGGGTGTGTTTTTTCAACTGCCCTGGCTACATTTTTGGCCGCGGACAATGGTGTTGTCACTGCCACAAAAATGGCCCATGATTTTACCAGACGTGCTATAATAAGTGGTTACGCATGTGGGCGAGGGCCTGGACCGGTGAAGCCCGGATTAACAAACGAACGTCCAACATCGAACATTGAACTTCCGACGTCGTAGGGTAGGCCTTAGACCTTTCAATCTTTTTAAGAAAGGGGAGCGAAGCAAAATCCACTTCGATGTGATGTTCATCTTTTTACTGTTTTTATGAAAGGGAAATAAAAAAACATGACACAAATGAAAAAAGCAAGATCCGGCGTTATTACGCCGGAGATGGAATCAATAGCCAGGAATGAACAGGTGGATGCCTCATGGCTCAGGGACCAGGTGGCAATCGGGAGGGTCGCTATCCCGGCCAATAAAAGGCATGGAGAGCTCATCCCCTGCGGTATAGGCGAGGGGTTGTTTATCAAGGTAAACGCCAACATCGGGACTTCCTCCGACCGGGCCATTCTTGAGGAGGAACTGGCAAAACTCAGGGTTTCTGTAGAGGCCGGAGCAGACACGGTGATGGACCTTTCAACTGGCGGGGATATGAATGCCATTCTGAAAGCCATCCTTAAGGAATCGACTGTTCCGGTAGGCACGGTCCCAATTTACCAGGCAGTCGTGGAGACGGTCGAGGAAAAGGGCGGGCTGATCCATCTCACGGCGGATAAAATTTTTGAGGTGATCGAGCGCCAGGCGGAGTATGGCGTTGATTTTATGACGGTTCACTGCGGGGTCACGAGAGCGGCCATAGAGACGCTGAAAAAACAGGGAAGAATTACTGACATTGTGAGTCGCGGCGGTGCCTTTCTGACCACATGGATGCTTCATCATGACAGGGAAAACCCTTTATATGAAAACTATGACAGGCTTTTAGCCATTGCCGGGAAATATGATATTACCCTCAGTTTGGGTGATGGATTAAGACCGGGGTGTCTGGCTGACGCAACAGACAGGGCCCAGATACATGAGCTTATGACCCTCGGTCATCTAACCCGGTGGGCCTGGGATCAGGATGTCCAGGTGATGATAGAAGGCCCCGGACATGTCCCGCTGAATGAGATCGAGACGAATATCGTGCTGCAGAAAAAGCTTTGTCAGAATGCTCCTTTCTATGTTTTGGGTCCCCTGGTCACTGACATTGCCGCCGGTTATGACCATGTGGCCTGTGCCATAGGTGGGGCCATAGCCGGGAAGGCCGGCGCAGACTTTCTGTGCTATGTGACTCCCGCGGAGCATCTCTGTCTACCGGGCGTGGAGGACGTGAGGGAAGGGGTTGTGGTGACAAAGATTGCGGCCCATGCGGCCGATATTGCCAGGGGAAACAAAATCGCCATTGAAAGAGACAGGCAAATGTCCATAGCGAGAAAAAACCTGGACTGGGAAACCCAGATGAAGATGGCAATTGATCCTGAAAAGGCAAGAGCCTACAGGGAAAAGAATCCCCCGGCAGAAGACGATGTGTGCACCATGTGTGGGAAGTATTGCGCTATCAAGCAGGTTCGGGAATATTTTGAGGATTAGGGGTATCTGCTCAATATTTCGTGGAATTCGAATTTATGCAGACATCTCTTAAGTCACGACCGGCCTCCGTCGAGGCATACGGAACTCTTTTCAAAGAGCCGCATAACCTTGCTGTGGCTCGAATCACGGCGGTCCTCTTTACAATTCGGCTTTGGACAGCCCCTTTGATGATAGCTCCTATTATGCTTGGCTTTCCCGCTTGTCGGAAGCCGACTGGTTAATGTATTTGGGGCGTGGCAGATGGTTTGTAGAAATAAAGATGCGCCTCTTTGAAAAGAGTTCCGTATGCCCCGCCACTATGCGCCAACGCCGCTACTTTTTGGGCTATTACAATTAGGGCTCATTTTCCCAAACAGAACCGGCTGAAGATGCTGTCCAGGATATCTTCGGTGGCGGTCTCTCCGATTATTTCCCCTAAGGCATCGAGTCCGCTTTTGAGTTCCAGCGCAACAATTTCCATGGGTTCATTTTCCCCTGCGCTAAGACTTGCGCTCTTGAAAAACCGGGCCGCGTCTGTAAGGGCCTGCCTGTGTCTCAGGTTTGCGGCCGCGTGAGAGGTCGTCAAATCCATATCTCCTTCAAGCAGGCATTCCACAATGGCCTTTCTCAGATCATCAAGGCCCTGGCCGGTAAGGGCGGATATCCTGACAATGGGAAAGCTCGCAAACCTGTTATTTTGCGTTTCCATTCCCATTCGATTCGGGAGATCAATTTTATTGATAACGATCAGGCCCTTTTTCCCTTGAGATTGAGAAATTATGTTCATGTCATCCCGGTTCAGCGGGCGACTCCGGTCGATAACGACCAATAAAAAATCGGCTTCAGCCAGTTTTTGCCGAGTCAAATCAACACCGATCCTCTCCACATCATCCTTCACTTTTCTGAATCCGGCAGTATCCATCAACCGCAAAGGAAGGCCTTCAATTGTTATGGTTGACTCGATTATGTCCCTTGTAGTGCCCGGAACCGGTGTCACGATAGCCCGCTGTTCGTTCAGAAGGCGATTGAGAAGACTTGATTTGCCCGCATTGACACGTCCAACGATCACGGTATTGATCCCGTCTACCCAGATTCTTTTCCTTACATGGGACTCTATCAGCTTCTCAACCGGTTCAACGAGGCCATTTTCGATGAGCGCAACGCCGTCCTCCCTGGAAAGAACGCTGGTTTCCTCTTCAGGAAAATCGATGGCAACTTCCGCACTGGCAAGTATCTCAATGGCCTTTTGTCGCAGGTTTTCGATTTCCTTTTTGAATGAGCCCTGAATCTGCTGGAAGGCCAGATGCAGGCCCTTTTCCGATTGAGAGTTTATCAAATCAATTACCGCTTCGGCCTGTGTTAGATCAATTCTGCCATTCAAGAAGGCCCGTAATGTGAACTCTCCGGGTCTGGCCAATCTGGCGCCCTGGTCTAAGATGAGTTTAAGAATTCTGGAAAGAAGCAGATACCCGCTGTGGGAATTTATTTCAATGACGTTTTCCCTGGTATAGGAATGGGGGGCCTTCATAAAGGAGAGCAGCACTTCATCGATCATGTGCCCGGAAAAAGGGTCATGCAGGTGACCTAAGTAAAGGCGATGGCTTTGAAGGTCCCGGGCAGGGTTTTTAGGCCTGAACAATTTTGTGGCGATTTCATAAGAGCGCGGGCCGCTTATACGTATTATACCGGTTCCGGCCGGGCCGACCGGAGTCCCTATGGCCGTGAAAGTATCGTCGTCTGAAGGCATATGGCAT
>DAOUXC010000046.1 GCA_030666795.1 Desulfobacteraceae bacterium | reverse complement strand
GGCGAAGCGAACGAAACGAAGAGAATATGCCTTCTCCCCTGCCATTGGAAATTCGATTTATTTTGGACAGTACTGACTCAAAATTTGACCTTGGGTGCCTCCTGGCGCTCCTTGGGCACCTCAAAAAACTCTGCTTTCTCAAACCCGAACATGCCGGCTATCATGTTGGTGGGAAACCTGCGGATTTTGATATTAAAGACCTTGACAGCCTCATTATACCTGCGTCTTTCAACGGCAATGCGATTCTCGGTGCCGGCCAGTTCATCCTGCAAACGGATAAAATTGGTGTTGGCCTTTAGTTCCGGATAGCGTTCAACCACCACTAACAAACGGGCCAGGGCAGACGAAAGCTGATTATTGGCCCCTATCTTATCACCTATATTCGTGGCGCCGGCCACCCTTGAGCGGGCCTCCGTGACCTTTATAAAGACCTCTTTTTCGTGTTTCGCATAACCTTTAACGGTTTCCACATAGTTCGGGATCAGGTCGAAACGGCGCTGGAGCTGATTTTCCACTTGGGCCCATGCCGCCTTAACACCTTCATCCAGGGTCACAAGGCTGTTATACGTCCCTTTCAGGTACAGTAAGGGGACCAGGATAATCAACACCAGTATGCCAACAATAATCAGAACGGTTTTCAGTGTTTTACTCATATTATCCTCCCAAAGCATCTACCAGTTTTGCCAATTTGCGTACCTCTTTCAGATAATCTTTAAATGCCTTCATGATTTCCGTATCGTTCAGCTTGACTTTTTCAGCCTTGATATCAAGCAACTTTTCAAACACACCGGCATCCAATTCGAATGTTCCGCATGTGTGTTTGATTATCTCTCGTCTCTCTTTTGGCAGGTCTTTGTCTTTCAGGTAGAGAAGTGCCTCAAAAATGGCAATAAAGGCTGAAACGGATTGACCGATCACATCCTTGAGAGACCTCCCCTTGCCCGAGGTCTCAAGGAACGCCTCCCTGAGTATAAGAAGCTTGCCCTTGATCTCACGCTCGCACTGGAGCCGTATGAATTCCGGGTTGAAGGTCAGTTCTTTGAGAATGTCTTTTCCAAAGACCAAAACGTAATCACGCTGAAAGTTAAGATATTCTATTGGAAAAACGTCTAAGGACGTCTCCACGTAAGCTTCCGTCAAAAAGAGGGGGATCGCCACACCTTTTTTCCGCCATTTCTTCACAATCCCAAACGCCCGGTCAAGACCTTCTATCCCCTCTTCGGAAAGGACGATCATAAAATTGATGTCGGATTTCCCGGGACGATAGTCCTTTCCCGTGGCACTGCCGTAAAGAATGATGCTGACAAGATCATCACCAAAAACATCCTTATAATCGGTGATGATATCCTGGAAAATATCTTTTGGTTCTTTTATATCTCTTGCCATAACTACTCCATAACTTCATATTGCTAAATATTTTTAGTTACTTCTCAATAAGCCAAAGTAACAACGTCTGGATTCCCGCCCCAATTTATTGAGCTGTTACCTGACAATCATGTCCATCCTGTTAATCCTGTCTAAACCCTTAAAAACCTCCTCCGGCCCCGCCGCCGCCGCTCATGCCGCCGCCGAAGCCTCCGAAACCGCCCCCGAAACCGCCAAAGCTTCCCCCGAAACCTCCGCCGCCGTAACGGGAGCCGCCTCCTCCCATTCCGAGGAGTAAAAGCGGGAACAACAGCCATGATCCGCCACGTCTTCGGGAAAAAAACATAAGTCCGATAAAAATCAGGATGATGGGAAAAATGGACAGACCGGACCGTCTCTTTTTGACAGCCTTTACAGGCATCTGACCGGTCAGTTTGACGCCCGAACCCCTGGCAATGACCTGGGAAACGGCTAAAGTCCCGTTGAGCAACCCCTCACCGAACTTGTTCTGCTTGAGAAAGGGTACCATATACCTGTCCCGGATTTCACCCGCCAGGCCGTCGGGCAGTATTCCCTCAACCCCGTACCCGGTCTCAATGCGCATCTTTCTTTCCTTGACCGTGACAAAGATCAGGACCCCTTTATCCTCACCTTTTTTGCCGATTCCCCACGCACCGTACAGACGGTTGGCATAATCGTTGTACTCCGCGCCTCCAATATCCGGCATGGTTACAACTACCAAAACCGCACCTGTCTTTTGAAGCAGTTCCCTCGAAATCGCATCCATCTTTTGTTCATAGGCCTGTGGAATCACGTTTGCGAAATCATTGACCGGCCCCTTTGGTCTTGGAAAAGGACGTTCGGCCTGTGCGGAAACCAAAGGCAGCAACAAGAAAAAAAACAAAGCAATTGAGAGGTATGAATATTTTGCGATAAATGATCGTGTCATAAAATTGTCCAATGTTTTAATGGTTTGAAGAAAAAATACCTTGGAAGGCGACAAAATGCAAGATATTCCTGAGATGAAACCTGCTCCGTTATTTCAGGAAATCGGCGATATCCCCCAACAAATCATCAGACAAACGAACCAAGGGACCCAGCGGTGAATAAGCAGACCCTTGTCATCACTTAGGGCCGGGCTTTAAAACGGCGAATGCGCCTCGCCATTCCCTCCCTGCCGCAATCTTATCACCAGCGCCCTAAATCGAGAGCCATGACATCATGACCTTGACTTTGGCTTTACACACAAGGCCGATTTCTCTTACACTCCTCACAAAAAAGGAAGTTTTTATAAAAACAAAATCCAGCCAAAGTTTGGTTGCAAGCGCCGGAATTCGGAGAACATACGGAACAGGTTCTCTTGGATATTTGAGAATATTCTTGGGATAAGATCTCGGGACGCAGAAATGAAGAAGTCATTCCATGTCCGGCTCTCCAAACCTCTCTTTATGCAAAATTATTCATTGCCATGAAATGAGATTTCTTGTATGTTTTCACTTATCCCCATGCCACAAAAAGGGATTGTTATATGTTTAAATCGGCCTTTCTCGCTGATGTAAGGTTATAATCCAACAAACAATGGAGGTGCGTGATGGACTATGTTCGTTATATAGAAAAAACCCATGAGTATTACCATAATCTGGGCTACGAAAAAAGCTACAGCTACGCCTACAACGAAGCCACCCCATTTACCCCTTTGAAGAAACCGCTCTCTGAATGCAGGGTGGCGCTCGTGACTACCGCTTCCTTCGTGCTATTAGACGAGGCAGGCAATCCTTTGGAAGAGCCGAGGATGCTTGGTACCAATGAACTGGAGGTGTTCACGGCTCCCAGTGATTTACCCTCCGATCGCATCCTTTCGACCAGTGAGGATCACGATCGCTATCAGACGGACATGGCGGATGTCAATGCCTTTTTTCCCACAACACGGATGAAAGAGTTTTTAGATGAAGGGGTGTTCGGCGGCCTGAGCAAAGACTACTATCGCTCCCTGCCCAACTACAGCCATCGCAAGACGACCGAATTGGATGGACCGGAAATTTTGAGACGATGCCTGGAGGACAATGTCGATGTGGCCCTGTTGACCCCTGTCTGACCGGTATGTCATCAGACCGTGAGTCTGATTGCCAGGGTTCTGGAGGAAGGAGGGATCTCCACGGTAACTTTCACCAATGCCCGTGATATAGCCGCCAGCGCCGGCAACCCACGTCAGGTATTTGTTAACTTTCCCCTGGGTAACCCGGCGGGCCGGCCTAATGACGCTGATAATCAGCGCGAGGTGCTGCGAGCAGGGCTGAAGCTGTTGGAGGAGGCCGACAGACCTGGAATCATTGTCGATCTTCCCTACGAGTGGTCCGAGAGCACGGAGTGGATGAAAAAATTCATGACCGATGAGCAACCCTTCACTTCCGATGAAGCGGAGGCCACACGGCAGAAAATGCTACAAAGAGCAAGGGAACAAAAGGCCAAAAAGCTACAGTAACAGCGCCCCTTAAAGAGTCCTTAAAAACCCTTTCGCGGGAAGCGCTGAAGAGTGGAACTGGTTATCTTAGCCAATGGGGGCATGGAAGCGGGTTCCCAAACACGAAAAGACAAGGATGCGATCATGAGCGACCGGCAAATCACTGTGTATTCACAACCCTTCTGAGGCCCCTGTTCGGCACTGGCAGAGTATCTGACCAGCAAAGATGTTGAATTCGATCAAAAAGATCTCATGATAGACGAAGAAGCCCGGGAGGAGTTATTTAACCTGGGCGTTCGCTCCGCGCCAGCCCTGGTTGTAGACGGTGAAGTGGCTGTAGGTTTCGACAAGGCACGTATAGATGACTTGTTGAATCTCTGATCGTTACTAAACTGAAGGACTAAAAGGTTTCGTGATCGAAACCACACAAGAGTCAAGATTACAAAGGAAGTTCTCATCAAAAATGTCGCGGGCATTCCCTGAGGAGTTCGTCCTCAACAGCGCGGGATCAATAATCACACTGCAGAATCAGCATCGCATCCCTCTCTTTTTGGGGCCGAGGTTTTTGCTTTCGACATCGTAGGCCGTTTCGACCCACTCACATAAGAGGGCCCGGGTTTCTCTCGGGTCGATAATATCTTCTATGCCGAAGGCCTCTGCTGTTCGGAAAGGGGATGCAATGGCCCGGTAGGTCTTTTGTAGATCCTCAAGGAAGGCCTCGGGATTTTCTGCTGACTCGAGCTCTCTTCTGTGGGCCGCGTAGACCCCACCCTCTATGGGGATATTGCCCCACACGGCTGAAGGCCAGGCATATCGCCAGCTCAGCCGTATGCCGCTCTTCTGTGCCCCCCCGGCAACCCCGAAGCATTTGCGCAGGTATATCACGGCCATGGGAATGGTTGCCTGGATGATGGCAAAGCTTGCCCGCACACCCTTGCGAATGGTCCCGTGCTCCTCACTTTGTTTTCCAACAGTAAACCCGGGTTGATCCGAGAAGTTGACAATGGGAAGATGGAAGGTGTCGCACATGTCGATAAATCTTTGAAATTTCTCCGCAACATCATAGTTGAAGGAGCCGCCCAGAAAGTTGGGATCATTGGCCAGTACGCCCACGGGATAGCCGTTCAGCCGGGCCAGGGCAGTGATCTGTGATCGGCCCTGGTATTTTCCGATTTCAAAAATGGAATCATTATCCAGGACAAACCTCAATATCTTTCTCATATCGTAAGGTTTCCGGTTGTCTTTTGGAATGATGGAAACGAGGTCCTCTTCCCGGCGCTCCGGATTGTCATGATCCACGTTTTTTTGCTCGGGCATTTCCCACACATTTGAAGGGAGATAGGACAAGAACCTTCCGACCTGATCTAAGGCATCTTCTTCATCAATCGCGTCATTATCCACGACGCCCGTAAGCCGCGTATGAAGGAGGTAGCCGCCCAGTTCCTCCTTGGTCATATCCTCCCCGAAGGCTGATTTTACAATGGGGGGGCCCCCGACGAAAACATGTGCCTTTTCTCTCACCATCACAGAGAAATGACTCTGGACCATGTAGAGGGCGCCGAGACCTGCCACAGAACCAAAACCCGCCGAGACTACTGGTATTTCAGACATGACCTCCACCCTGTCCTGGGCGCATTCATCCCCTGAGCTGGGGAGTTCTGTGTAACCGATCTCCAGGATTTCCCGGATCGATCCCCCTGCTCCCTCGATGAGTCTCACCATGGGGAGCTTCAGGGAACGGGCCATCTTAACAAAGTAGGCCCCCTTGCTCTTGTACATCCTCCCGACAGAGGCGCCTTTAATGGTAAAATCGTCGCCGTGTACGGCAATCTTTCTCCCCTCAATCTTGCCGATGCCCATCACAAAGGGACAGGGAACCAGGTCCTTGAGCCTGGTTTTGTCTTTCTCATCGTATGTGGGAACACCCGCAAGTACACCCCTTTCGCGAAAGGTTTCCGGGTCACACAACAGGTCTATCCGTTCTCTGACCGTCATTTTGCCATGGGCATGTTGTTTTGCGATATTTTTTTCGCCACCCAACTGATAAGCGATTTCTTTTCTTCTTTTCAGTTCTTCTATTTCACGGCTCCACATCTTCGAGTCTCCATTTAAACCTTATGTGAATAAGGCTCATTTGATATAAATTATCAGGTTTTCAGATTCAACCCGGATCATCCTAAAACTTCGAGGGCCAGTTGGCGAGTCTGTGTTGACTCATCCCCTTGTCCTTGGAATCCCGGATGATTTTAAGTACGTTAATCAGATACGTCCTGGTATCTCGTGGATCGATGATATCCTGGAGATAGTAATCCCCTGCGGCCGGATAGGGATCAAGGTCACCGATCATTGTTTCCAAGGCCTCCTTTTCCGCCTCTTCGGAGAGGTTGCCGTAAACCACGTCTGCCGCAATCTCCGGGTCCATAAAACCGATCTCGGCCGTGGGCCATGCCACAATAAAATCAGGTCCGGCCCCCGGACCGCACATGTTCATGCAGGCCTTTCCGTAACTCTTCCGTATCAGGATGCTGATCTTGGGCACTGTGACCTGAAAGAGGGCCTGTTGGGCCCTCACCACTTTCGCGCCTACATTTTTTCGCTCGGCATCCTTTCCCACCAGGTGTCCGGGCGTATCGTGCAAAAATATCAGCGGGATATTGTAGGAATCGCAGAGACACAGAAAACTCGTCAGCTTATCCAGGCCCTTCACATCCATAGCCCCTACGTTCACCAAAGGGTTGTTGGCGATGATCCCAACGACCTGGCCGTTGATACGGGTCAAACAGGTGATGAGCATGGCCCCGAACTCGGGCTTCAACTCCAGATAAGAACCCTGATCAACCATGCACCCGATGATAGGATGCATGTCATAGGTTTGTCTTCTATTCGTTGGAAAAAAATCAAGGATGCTGCTCATGCGGTTTTCCGCGTTTTCGTGCACCGGTCTCACGGGTGGAAGTGTGTCGCAATTATCCGGCATGTAGTCTAAAAAATCCCGGATCATTTGAAAGCATTCTTCCTCGTCATCCACCACCCGGTCTGTCATGCCGGTGATACGGGAATGTACTTCCCAGCCGCCCATCTCTTCGCCGGAGTAGGTTTGACCCACGGCCCTGGCTAAGGCGCGAGGACCGGAGACGGAAATTGCGCTCCCTTTAACCTGGATGACAAAGTCGGCCAGGGAAGCCTGAAAATCAGGCACGCCGTAGCATTCTCCCATAGCGGCAAAGATAAACGGCTGCTCCCGGAGATGCGTATAAGCCGGAGCCAGGGTACTCACTCCTCCCCCGGACAGGGTGCAGAATTCCTTCGCCCCCTGGCAATCGGGCATACGTGCCCCACCCGACTCACCTAACCATATGAGCGGCACCCGGGCCTTTTCTTTGACCTGTGCCTTGAACTGAAGGGTCTTTTTCAGATTCGTCTCGGCATTGGTTGAGGCCAATACCGTAAAGTCATTGGCAATCAACGCCACCCGTCTTCCCTTGACCAGCCCGTAGCCGCAAATCACACCGTCCGCAGGTGTTTTCTCCGCCATGCCGGGAACCGCCGAATGGGCCAGCAGTCCCATTTCAAGAAACGTGCCCTTATCTAAGAGTCTGTCGATCCTTTCCCTGGCCGTGAGCCGGCCTCTGCCGTGCTGCTTTTGAATTTTATCCGGCCCACCCATCCGCAGTGCCTGGAGCCGTTTTGATTCGAGTTGTTGAAGAGATTTCTCAAAGTCCATCGTTTAAAAATTTCCTTAAGGGTTCAGGGATTATGAGCAATCGAACGGTTATCTTCTCCTTTTCTGAAAAATAAAAACCACCATAAGTCCTATCAGGATGAGACCACCGCCGACTGCCCTGATGCCCCACCATGGCAGGCCCAGGCAGATCCCCCCGAGGAACAGGGTCCCCCTGAGCCACAGAGGTGCCATCCCGAATTTAGGCAAATACCCTTCAAGGGAGTAGCTGATACTGATGACAGAGCAGCAGACGAGTACAAAGCTTGTGAGAATGCTCCAGGCGGAACCGTGAAGGAGAATGGCAGGGTTCAATACAAAGAAAAAAGGGATGAAGTATTTCACAAAACCGAACTGCATGGACTTGAATGCGGTCTTCATCGGATTGGCACCAGCAAGGCCTGCTCCCGCAAATGCGGAGAGGGCCACGGGGGGGGTGATGTAGGATGCCATACCCCAGTACATGATAAAGAGGTGTACCGACAAAGGATAGAGGCCGCTCTTGACCAGGGCCGGCGCCAGGATGAGGGCCAAAAAAACGTAGCATGCGGTGATCGTCATGCCCATGCCGAGAATAAAGCTGGTAAGTGCCCCTAAGATCAACAGCAAAGTGATACTTCCCCCGGCCAGAGCTATAATCTCGCTGGAAAACGAATGTGCGACCCCTGTCAGTGATAGCGCGCCGATAATGGATCCGATAGCGCAGAGGAGAGCCACCAGCTCTGTCAATACCTTGCCAACAGATTCGACAAACGAAACGAGTTTCTTCCAGTTGAGGCGGGTTTCCTTTCGAAGGTTACACGCGATCAGCAATATCAGGCTTGCCCAGAAAGGGGCAAGGGTTTCCCAGTGGAGGTACAGCAGGGCCCAAATCAAAAAAATCAGGCTGGCCATATAGAACCAGCCGGCCCCTATGGTTGTCTTGAAGGAAGGGAGTTCTTCTTTTGGCAGGCCTTTTAGGTCTGCCTTGGCTGCATAGGCGTCGATCTGAAGAAACAGCCCGCCAAAATAGAGGAGCGACGGCACAATGGCCGCTATGCAGATGGTGGAATAGGGCACGGCCAGAAATTCGGCCATGACAAAGGCCGTAACGCCCATGATCGGAGGCATGAGGACCCCGCCCGTGGAAGCGGCCGCTTCAATGGCCCCGGCATAGTGGGGTGGATATCCGGTCCGTTTCATGGTGGGGATGGTCAGTGCCCCTGTCGTCAGGACATTGGAGATGGAACTGCCGCTGATGCTTCCGAAAAACCCGCTGGCCACGATGGACATCTTCGCAGGCCCCCCTCTGAGACTCCCCAAAAGAGAGGTTGCCAGATCAAGGAAAAATTTGCCACCCCCGGTTGCCTGCAAGGCCACGGCAAAGACCATGTAACCGATCAAGATATTTCCCACGACTTTCATGGGAAGACCTGTGACGCCCTCCGTTCCCATGGTAAAAAATCCGACCAACCGTCTCATACCACAACCATAACCCTCGAGAAGACCTGGCATGTGCTGGGCGTATAACGCGTACGTCGTAAAAAAAAGACAGATAAGGGCGAAGCTTAAACCACCGGCCCGGCGGGCAGCCTCCAGCACCATAATCATCAGCACGAGCCCCATGACATAGGTCTGTATGGGGGGTACGATCTCCCAGCCATCCTGTATAATCTGGTAGGCGTTCAAAAAAAGATAGACAGGACCGATAAAGCTTAATAGTGAGAAGAGGAGATCATACCAGGGGACTTTTTGATGGATGAGGTTTTTCTTTATGGGTGAAATGAGAAACAGAAGGGGAAGAAACAAGGCGATCAGGAGGTAATAATAGGCATCTCCCACCATGACTCCCAAAAAGCTGAAATGAAACAACTGATAGATAGCGACGAAAATTCCGATTAATGAGAACAGAATAAATATCCAACGCAACGGACCTGTCAGCGTTCGGTATCTGCCTGCGGCAGGCTTTATTTGCTTTTTTCCCGAGGTTGTCATTTTTCTTCTCCTGAGCCCTGAATCTCTTCAAACCTTAGACGGTCGCGCAAACAGGATGTTCTACCGGAAAATATCATGTCACGAGTTACGAGTTGCCTGTTGAAAAAGCGACAATCTCCTCTCTCAACAACCTGCAACCCGTAACTCGCAAACCGCAATATGCAACCTGAACCAACGGGCTCAGGTTAATCGCTGTCATGAAAACGCCAAATAAATACATCCTTACTTCGCTTTCCGCATTCTTTCCTTTTCCGCCTTTAAAAGCTCTGCCTGTCTTTCTTCATGCTTTTTTGTCCAGACCCCTGCGTCCTTGAAAAATTTCACGGCGCCGGGGTGATAGGGGCTCAGGAAACGGTTGGTCGCAAGCGCGCCTTCTCTTGTCCACAATTTGAGGGAGGGGTGCATGGGGCTGTAAATCTCATAGCCGTTCCATATCCCCTTGGTCAATTTGTATACCACCTCTTCGTCCAGAGCAGGGTAGGAGATAAGTCCATAGTAATATGCGGCAATTTGTGCGGGTTTTTCTTTGGATACGCCGGCGCCTTTGGCGGCGTTGTAGGGACGCAGATAGGGGCAGAACTTATTGAGTCTTGCCCAGCCTTGCTTGTCCCCGGGAGTGGCAGGCAACCAGTGAATGCCATGGGGAGAGGCTGCCAGTTCGACCGCCTTTGAAGACGCTACAAGACAATGGGCCGTATCAGCAGAGCCGTCAATGACGGACCTCCAGGCGGCTCCCCAGCTCGAAACCGGAACAATTTTCACGTCATCCCAGTCCAGTCCCGCAAACGCCAGATAGCCTGCATGAAGTGCCTTGCAGGCCGGGCTGGCGGGAATCAGGGCGACCCTTTTTCCTTTAAGATCGGCCAATGTCTTTATCCCTGAATCTTTGCGAACCATCATGCCGGCGATAGACCCTTCTGGACAGGCAAAAACCAGGCGAAGCGGTTGAGGTCCCCAGCCTTCTTTATTAAAATCTCCCAGACCCATGAGTGCGTAATATTGACCCGCGCCTGTAAAGAGAGAAAGCTGCATCATGCCGTTTTTGAGCGGAAGGATTTTTGATTTATCCGTCCCTGCCGGCACGACCTTTACCTTGATCCCCTCATTCTTCTTGATGGCCTCCATGAGTCCCATGGAGGTGGCGTAGCCGGTCGAGCCCACCGAATAGGTGGTGCAGCTCAGTAGTTTTGGCGTTTCCTTTGCCATTGAAGTGCCCGGCATTGCAACAGCAAGACCGATACCCACGAATAATAGAATCACCGCCGAGATCAACAATCTGGTTTTCATCATGTCTTCTCCTTATTTTTTTGGGTTGTTGTTAACCGATATGTGTCTGCAGTCCTTAGGGCTTTACACCTCCTTTCCTGAATATTTGCAAATCCTGATGCCACACGGGAAATGCTTTATTGAGGCGCGTGAAGTACGCCTATTTCTGTTCATATTTCTTCTCAAAAATCGGCGTCTTCCGTGTCTCTCTTGGCAGTGCGCCGGGTTGAACAAATTCGATGTGAGGTCTGATCTTTATCTTATCGTGGAGGGCCGTACGGATCCTCTCTTCAAGGTTCGGCAAATCCGTCCTGCTCATACCCTGAGAATATTCAATTTTTATGTGCAGGGGAGGGACGACCCTTGGTGGCTTTTCCTTCAGGACGATCCGCATCTCTCCGGTTACCTCGGGCACAAATCCGGTAATGATATCTCTGACGGCCACAGGGTAGATGTTGACCCCCTTCACGATCAACATATCATCGGCCCGGCCGATCAGTTTTGCCCGTTTCCCCTTGAACCCGCAACCGGGGCATTCCCTGGTATAGATCTTGACCACGTCACCGTAGGCATATTTGACCGCGGGGCAGGCCTCTCGCTCTAATGAGGTGATGACCATCTCACCCACAGCGCCGTCAACATCCGAATCAACCGGTTCTTTGGTTATGGGATCGACCAGGTCGTCATAACTGGTGCAGACATCGGGGGATACGGCATGGAGACCGTGATATTCATCACAATCACAAGAGATCCCCATGCAGTTACCGCAGGGGGACCAGTAGTCCCATGACCTGCACCCGTAAGCGGATTCGAGCCTGTTTTTTATCTCCGGAATCGCGATGCCAACCTCTCCGGTTGTCAGCAACCCCTTGAGCCCGAATGCCTCCACCGGTTTGTTCAGAACCTTAGGCGATTTTTCGACAAGGAATTCCGCGAGGGAAGGGGTGCAGGCCAGGTAGGTGGGACGGGTCAGTTCAATGAATTGCAGGAGGAGATCTGTCCCGGCCCTTGCATCGATATCAATTGGGAGGGCCCCCAACCATCTAAGACCCCATAGGGTCATGGTGGTGGCATAAATGCCGAGGGCAAAAAAGAAGACGACCCGGTCCCCTTTGCCGATGCCTGCCCGGGAGAGCCTGTGCCCGAGATGGCGCCCGACAAAATTGATGTCTTTTTCGGTAAAGGTGTAACTGAACGTTGGTGTCCCCGTTGTCCCGGACGTGGTTCCTGTCAGGTAAAGATCTTCAACCGGCGCGCAGAGGTGAAGCCCGAACGGATGGCCATACTTTTCAAGGGAGTCCTCGGCACTCTTTCTTTCATCGTCTTTGACCATGAAGATGGGGAGCTTTCGCAGATCCTCTATTGTCCGGATGTCTTGAGGTTTTGCTCCGGCCTCATCAAATTTCTGTCGGTAAAACTCCGAAGCCTGGTAGCAGTATTCCAGTTGCCCGGTGAGTTTTTTCTCCTGGTACTTGCGTATCTCTTCCTGCGACATTCCGTTCAATTCGGGAATAAGATAAAAATCTTTTGCCAAATCAGATCCTCCTTGAGACTAACAGTGATTGTTTTTTGGATTTCTCCACGATGGTTGCACTCACGCCCTCGATGTGCTGAAAGCAGAAATTCCCCGCCTCCTCGAACTTTTTTTGTCGCAGTAGTTCAACTATCTGCCGGTGCTGGCCAAGTGTCTTCTTGACCATCGGTTTGGAAGCCTCCACATTCTCGAAGAAAGAAACGGACAGATCCACAATGACCTTGTGCATCAGGATAATGATCGGATTTTCAGTGATCTCCGCCAACATGGTGTGAAATCCAAAATTGGTGCGGAGTCTTTTGCTGCTTTCGTTTTCCAAAAAGTGGGCCTCGGCCCTTTCAATATTGCTGGCCAGACGATCACAGTCTTCCCGGGTAATCTTTGAGGGGATCAGTTCACTTAGTATCTCCCTCTCAAGGGATGCCCTGGCCTTGGCTAAATGGGGAAAGGTCACGTTTGTCATTTTCAGGGCATTTCCTATCTGATTGACAACGGCATCGAGGTCCATTTTCCTGACATAGGCACCCCCGCGACTCCCCTGTCTGACCCCGATAACGCCAAATTGCTCCAGAGAACGGACGGCCTCACGGACGGTGACACGGCTGACCCCAAAGATTTCCCCCAACTCCTTTTCAGAGGGGAGCTTGTCATCAGGCTGAAGGTCGCCCCTGAATATGGCTTCAAGGACCTGGTTCACAATATTTTCATACATGCGATTTTGCTTTATTTTTTTAAACATGGCTTTCAACCTCTGAAGAAAGTCTCGTTTTGCATTTTTACTGCACTTTTTGCGGATAGCAGTAAATTTAGCTTAATGTTTTATATGTATAATGAACTAACATATTAATGTCAAGCTTATCGTTTGACATAATCATCAAGAAGATAATAGTATACACAGGGAGGCTATCGGAAACCCCGCATCTCCACGCCAAAGCGGGATTTCGCACGGCTCAAACCGCGTTTCGTTCATCCTCGCCCTGTTGAATTTTTGCTTCGCGAGACGGCGCAGCCGATTCAACAGGGCAAGTCACTGCGACATAAGTATAATCGGCTCAAGGCGCAGGGCCAAAGGCGCACGGAAAGGATCATCGACTGCATCAGCTTGTGCCTTGTGCCGTGAGCCTTTGAGCTGTCTCATTTTGCATCTGCGCATTTTCCAACAGCCTCTAAAGTTGCAGCATTCCGACAGCCTCCCGGTTACCCCACGTTGTGTACAAGATCAGAAATGATATTTGATCGGAGTTAAAGAGTTCTGGTTACTAACAGCAGAAGATTGAATAAAGTCCCTATGGGAGGGGATGTAAAACAGATAAATCCGCCGGACATCTGAACAGGTCCGGGCATTAAAAAATAGAAGAAAAGCGGAGGATCGCATATGGAAATAAAGCAGGTATTTATTGTTGGTGCCGGATTGATGGGTAGTGGCATAGCTCAGGCCTGCGCCCAGGCCGGCATAGGGGTGATTTTGAACGATGTGAGCCAGGAAGCCATAGATAAGGGGATGAAAAACATAGATTGGTCTGTGGGGAAATTCATTGAGAAGGGGAAGCTGACGGACGAGAAGGAGGTTATCTTAAGACGGATTGAGACGGCCAACGATTTTAGAGGAGCCGCGAAGGCTGATTTGGCTATCGAGGTCGTTTTTGAGAACCTGGAACTGAAGCAGGAGATATTCCGAAAACTGGATGAGTCATGCAAACCTGACACCTTGTTGGCCAGCAATACTTCCGCCATACCGATAACCTTACTAGGGGCAGTGACCACACGTTCCAAGAGGGTGCTTGGGCTTCATTTTTTCAGCCCTGTTCCTATGATGCAGGCGGTGGAGGTGATCAGAGGAATCGACACCTCGGACGCAACCATGCAGACGGGTGTGGAATTTGTCAAGAGATTGGGAAAAGCGCCTGTTCAGGTGGAAAGTGACGTGCCGGGTTTTCTTCTCAACCGAATTAACCTGGTCAGTTATGTGGAGGCAATTCGTCTGCTGGAGCAAGGGATCGGAAACATAGAGGACATAGACAACGGAGTGAAATTTGCCTTTGGCAGGAGAATGGGTCCCTTTGAGACAGGGGATATGGTAGGACTGGATGTTTCCCTCGGGGCATTGACGGCCATATATGAAGACAGCAAAGATATGCGGTATTATCCCCCACAGCTATTGAGACGGAAGGTCAAGGCGGGCCAGCTTGGAAGAAAAACAGGAAAGGGATGGTATCAATACGAGGATGATGGCACCAAAAGGGGGTGAATGAAACATGGGTCAAGGACTTGTACATTATGAAATAACGGACAGGGTGGCCATAGTCACAATCGACCACCCGCCCATGAATGCCCTGGATGTAGCTACCAAGGAAAAAATTGCGGAGATATTCCAGGAGTTGGATAACCGGCGGGGAGAGATCAGGGCGG
>DAOUXC010000155.1 GCA_030666795.1 Desulfobacteraceae bacterium | reverse complement strand
TTCTGAAAGAAGGTGAGTAGGGGGTGAGGTATTGCTCAGATCGCGGGTCCATTTTTGATGCGGGACTATCTCATGATAAATCCGGAAAATCCGCTAAAAAACGATACAGGGTTGCACGGCCGACACCCAGAATCCTGGCGGCCTTGGCCTTGTTTCCTCCGCTACGTGTCAAGGCGGCCTGCGCGCTTTCCGGGTCAAGCTTTCGGGAAGGGCCGCGCGAGGATCGAGAATCTTTCCATTCCTGCAGTTCCATCGGAAGGTTATCAGGTTTAATGATTCGGCCCCTGGCCTTTACAAGGGCAAATCGGATGGCACTCTGAAGCTCCCTGACATTACCGGGCCAGGGGTAGTCGATCATAATGCCAAGGGCCTCTTTGGAAAGACCGAGTGTTTCATGACCCTCCTCAAGGGCCTCCCTGAGAAAATGCTCGGCCAAAAGAGGAATATCTTTTTTGTGGTCCCTTAGCGCAGGCAGGTAAATAGGTACGACATTTATCCTGTAGTATAAGTCGTCACGGAAAGTACCCTTTTCAACTTCGCGCTTCAGATCCCTATTTGCGGCACTTATGAGACGTACGTCCGTGGAGACGGTCTCTTCGCCTCCTACGCGCTCGAACTTGCCTTCCTGCAGGACCCTTAGAAGCTTAGCCTGTACAACTTTCGGAAGGTCTGCCACTTCGTCCAGGAAAAGTGTGCCGCCATTGGCCAATTCAAAACGGCCCTTTTTATCCCTCACCGCCCCGGTAAATGCCCCTTTCACATGGCCGAAAAGCTCACTTTCAAGAACTCCTTCCGGAAGTGCACCGCAGTTTACGGGAACAAAGGGTCGCCCGCCCCGCCTGCTTTCATTGTGTATGGCTGCGGCCACTAATTCTTTTCCCGTGCCCGTCTCCCCGGTGATATGGACCGGATACTGGTTGGTGGCCATTTCAGCTATCTGCCTGTAAATTTTAAGCATTTTGGGATCACGGCCTATTATCCCGGCAAAGCCCTTGAGATCCCCGACCTGCATTTTCAAGCCAATCAGGTCCGTAATATCGTGAAAGGAGCCTATGACGCCCACTAAAGCCCCCACATCATCGCTCATCATGTTTATGTTCATCTCAACCCGTCTGGCCTGCCCTTCCTTGGTAATTATATTGACTGGGTAGGAAAGCTTTTCCATGGTATCGGGACAACCGTCCTTGAAGGCGCATCGCGCGCCGCAAAGAGGCTCGCCAAATGCCTGTAGACAATCTTGTCCGATTACATCACTCCTCTTATAGCCCGTTATTTTTTCGGCTGCCCGGTTGAAAAAAAGGATGCGTCTATCTCTGTTGTGGGCTATTATCCCCTCGGTGAGGTTGTCAAGAATACCTACCAGGTTTTTTATGACGGTCAGGTCCTGATACAAGAGAGAAAGGTGTAATTCAGTAAGCTCTTTGAAGCTTAGCATCAGCTCTTCATATCGTTTTCCGTATCTGTTCTCCTTTGAATCAAGCACGCAGATAGTGCCAAAGACTTCACCATCGGGCCAGAGAATGGGTAACCCTAAATATGAAATCATTCCTAATTTTATGTCCGGATTTTTATACCATTTTTTATCTTGTAATGCGTTTGGCACAAGAAGTTTTTCTTTCTTTCTTATTACTTCCTCACAGTAAAGGCCGGCCAAGTGTTCTCTGTCTCCAGCCTCATAAGGGTTGCCTTTCGATACGCTTGAACAAAAGACTTCTATATAAGGAGGATCGACCTTCATAATGAGGGCGGAAGGAACATTAATCATTTCCGCCATTGTATCCACAATCTTCTGCCAGCTTTCGAGGATGTTATCAGTTATCCTGATATATTCCTTGCTTATCCCCTCTTCCTTACTCAGTTTCCAGGATGAATACCTGGTGTTTTGAATGATGTCTTTATACTTTTCCATCTATCATTAATTGTATTCAGAACTGCTTGTTGTAATCTGATTGCTTATCTTCACTTTTTAAGTCCACCATCGCAAGGCGACTTTATAACAATTATCGCAGAAAAAGCGTTTATAGTCACCATTTTTTATCATTATTTTTACAGTAACGTTGCAAAAGTCGAGGGTGCCCTCCCGCTAAAAAACGGGAAGGGTAAACAACACGACGATTTTGAGGACTTTGCTCGAACTCACAAATAGTGATGTTTTTGATTATATGTGAAAGTGTGCGGAAACTTACAAGTACAAATGCTTTTGATAATATTAAGCCGTTTTGTTCATGCAACGTTAGGGTTTAGTTGTCCGGCGGAAGTATTTCCTGTTCGCGATTGGCCATAATTTAAGTACTACATAAACGAAGGCAGGAGGGGCAGGGGTTCAGGCGGCAACCTGTTGATCTCTTTTTAAGATATTGCCCTTAGTACTGATAACTATCTCTTCCATCGGGATATCTTTCCCTGCAGAATCCATTGCCCTTCTGACGATCATGGGGAGACCCGAGCAGCAGGGCACTTCCATGATAAGGGCCGTGATGCTCTTGATGTCGGCATTCTTGAATATATCCGTGAACTTCAGGATGTAATCTTCAACATCATCAAATTTAGGACACCCGATCATTACCACCTTGTCTTTGAGAAAATCCTTATGGAAATTGGGGTAGGCCAATGGTGTACAGTCTGCCGCGATCAAGAGGTCCGCTCCTTTAAGAAACGGGGCTGTCGGGGGCACAAGGTTTATCTGAACCGGCCAGTGCGAGAGCGTTGATTGTGTTCCGGGCTGAGAACCGTCCGTAATACCTGCTTTATCAGGAGCTTTCGGTATAAAGGTCTGGACTTGGGTAGATGGGCAGCCACGGGCCAGGGGAACTTTAACAGGTTTTTCAGCCTTTTCCTTCTCTTTGAGGTATGACTCTACGGCCTCCTCGTCAAAATCCTCCGCTTCCCGTTCCACTATGGTGATGGCCCCGTTGGGGCATTCGCCTAAGCAGGCGCCTAAGCCGTCACAGTAACTCTCGGACACGAGCCGGGCCTTTCCGTCTATTATCTCTATTGCCCCTTCTGCGCACCCGGGCACACACTGTCCGCAACCGTCACAGAGTTCCTCGTCGATTTTGACTATTTTTCGCATTATTTTCATGGTGTTATCCTTTCCAAGTTTTAGTTGGACACAGATTAACGCAGATTTTCAGGATTCAAAAAAATTCCTTTTCAATTAAGTTGGTTGCATAGTAATTGACTAATATTCAGAGGCAGTAAGGGCTTTGTCCACAAGATATTGAGCACATATTTTTAAATAAATCTGTGTTTATCTGCGTTTATCTGTGTCCTGTTTTAACAGCACTTTCTTAGCCAGGTTACTGCCGCTTTCTGTTAAAAAAGATTTCTCGACAATACCTTTCAACTTTTCAGAATCCATTGGGCTTTTCTTGTGCTTTTCTTCCATGTTCGTAATCAGGTCGGCATCGTACAGGCTTTTGAAATTTACGGTCTCTTCTTGCCTTGGATGATGATGATGACCGACAATATCACAGACTTCATCGATCAACTCCTCCTTTGCCGCAAGCTTGTTCAGGATTTCCCTTGCTATGGGCGGACCTTCCTCCTCCTGGTACTTGGCGGCAGTGCTGTCGTGTTTTCGCTCTGCCTCCTTTATTCCTATGTCATGCAGATACGCAGCGCACAGGATAACGGCCAGGTTGCCACCTTCCTCCCTCCCGATCTGCTCGGCATATCTGGCTACTCGCATGGCATGCCCGACCCTCTTGAAATCCTGTTTGAAATACCGCTTCATCTCAATGGCAACCCTGTCCTTTAAGAGGTCCTCTTTCTGGGCAAGGAGTTCGGGCGGAAGGTCCCCGATACACTGCTCGGCATATGGACAATAGGAGGCACAGCCGAAATCGAGACTTGGATTCAGGAAGCGGTGACCGCACTTTGGGCATTTGCGGGTAGGATCATCCTTGAAAAACTCCACCTCATTTCCGCATTTTGGGCATTTTACCTCAAATATGGACCCCGGTTTCCAGAATTGGGTTTCCTGTCCCGGACATTTCATTGTCGTTCCCCTTTCAATTGAACATTGAATAGTGAAGATTTTTTTGACAGGATTAACAGGAGTTACATGATTAATAGCCTGATCATCCCGTATATCCTGTCAAAATATTTTAAAAATTATTTCCCTGCCATCATTGCCTCAATATCTTCCTCAACATCTCCGATCGGTTTGATATCAAAGTTTTCCACCAGCACGTTGAGGACAGTGGGAGAGACAAACGCCGGAAGTGTCGGTCCCAGGCGAATTCCCTTGACTCCTAAGAAAAGAAGGGCCAGGAGAACCGCGACCGCCTTTTGTTCATACCATCCGATATCAAAGGAAATCGGGAGATCATTGATATCATCAAGTTCAAAGACCTCTTTCAGTTTCAAAGCGATAACCGCGAGCGAATAACAATCGTTGCACTGCCCCGCGTCAAGTATTCTTGGAATACCGCCGATATCGCCAAGATCCAGCTTATTATAACGGTATTTGGCGCAGCCCGCAGTTAAGATGATCGTATCTTTTGGGAGGGCCTCTGCAACTTCGGTAAAGTAGTTCCTTGCCTTCTGACGGCCGTCGCAACCCGCCATTACAATAAAGCGCTTGATGGCACCCGATTTCACGGCATCCACTACCTTATCCGCCAGCGCAAGGACCTGGTTGTGCGCGAATCCACCGACTATTGTGCCGGTTTCGATCTCAAAGGGAGAATCGCATTTCTTTGCCCTTTCTATGACTTCGGAAAAGTCCTTTGCCCCACCTTCGGGCCTGTCCGGAATATGCTTCGCACCGGGATATCCCACTACCCCGGTGGTAAAAAGCCTGTCCAGATAGGTGTTTTCTTTTTTGAGAGGAACGAGGCAGTTGGTAGTCAATACAAGCGGCCCGTTAAAGGATTCAAATTCCTTGTTCTGAAGCCACCAGGAGCTTCCGTAGTTACCCGCAAAATGGCCGTATTTCTTGAATGCGGGATAATAATTGGCAGGAAGCATTTCGCCATGCGTATAGACATCTATGCCGGTCCCTTCGGTCTGCTTCAGGAGTTCCTCCATATCCTTGAGATCATGACCGCTTATCAGGATACCGGGATTGTTGCGGACCCCTATATTGACCTCCGTGATCTCGGGGTTTCCATAAGCAGAGGTATTCGCCTTATCGAGCAGGGCCATGGTATTAACAGCAAATTCTCCACACTTCATCACCATTGCCACCATCTCGTCCACGGATAAATTTTTGGTAGTGGATGCAAGGGCCTCCATGAAAAATGAATAAATGGCATCGTCCTCATGGCCCAGGATGGCCGCGTGGTCGGCATAGGCGGCAACGCCTTTTAAGCCTATTATCAGAAGCTCCCTGAGCGAGCGCACATCTTCATTTTCCGTGGCAAGGATTCCCACGGATTTTGCCTTTTCATGAAATTCCGCTTCATCATCCGAAGTCCATGTGGCCGAATCGTGTAGTTCTCCTGAAAACTCCTCGCCGTTTTTCTCCCTGTACGCAGCCAGGAACTTGGTTTTAAGCTCTTCGCGGATTTTGATTCCTTCCCTTATTTCATCCACAAACCATTCGTTTTTCCAGTTTACGTTCGTGATGGTTGAGAAAAGGCTCTCCGCAATAAAGATGTCGGCCCTTTTGTCAGCCACGCCTAATTCTCTTGCCTTTTCGCCATAAATGGAGAGTCCCCTCAACACGTAAATCAACAGGTCATGAAGATTAGCGAGATCCTCCGGTTTTCCACACATTCCCTTGACCGTACAGCCCGTATTTTTGGCTGTCTCCTGACATTGAAAACAAAACATGATAACCCTCCTTATAAGTTTGGGTCTTGGTTATTTTGAGGCACAGACCATAACCCCAGTTTCAATCTGCTTTTGGCCACGATGGTATAGGAATCCATCTCTGCATTCCTTGATTTAAGTCAAAATTCTGATATTTTTTTAAAATTTTTCGCTTTTTTCAAAAAAATCCTCCAGCCCGGTCCGCTCCAGGATGACGCCAAACCGCTCCCCCTTTTGGCAATTGTTCTGATAGTGATTCAAGCATTGGTCAACAATCATGGGGATTTGTTCGAGATCATGGATCCCGGGAAGCTCCGTCCCTAATCTGGGATGCCGTCCTAATTTTCCGCCAACAAGGATGCGGTAACCCTTGGCACCCTCCTGCAATGTGCCTGTCGAGCAGACACGCGCGCATTGACCGCAGGAAAGGCACTTGGAATCATCCACAACAGGACCATCATCTTCAATGAAAACGGCATTTTCCTTACAGGCTTCCACACAGCCTCCGCAATGTGTGCAGGGCTCATCCGTGACTTCAGGCCTGCAAGCCCCGATAAGCCCTATGTCAAAGATCTGGGGACGGGAGCAGGCATTGGGACAGTCGGAAACTGAAATACGAAATTCATGGTGCATCTTTAAAGGGCCTTTCACCCGCTCTTTTAAAAATGACTTTATGTCTCTTTTAGAAAGACTCTTTTCAATCTTTTCGGGCAGGCCATCGGAATCCACGGCCCGGTTCGGGCAACCGGTCTGGCCGAAACATGTCTCTACATGAAAACCCTTGACCTCATCTTCCATCTTATTCAGGAATCGCTTCTGACACGTACGAACATGTTCCAGGGTCACTTCATGAGTCTTACGACCGGCGGCCTCCTCTTCAACCCTTTTCTTCACTTTTTTCCTGACAAAAAATGGGACTTTAGACAGGGCGTCTTTTGCATCTTTATTCCATCTCATATCCAAAAACCCTACCTCTTCCGATTTGTTACCCTTAAGTTAAGGTATTTCAATCAGATACTCTTTGACTTAAGTCAAAAAAACATGTTATTTTTTAAAAAGGGAGAAAATTAGTGGGAAAGCTGTTGGATATAATTTCACGCGTTCCAAGCTTCAGAGGTCTTCCTGAAAGTCAGTTGGAAGAACTCAAGGATATTGCCGTTGAGAGGTATTACAAAAAGGGTGAAATTATTTTTTCAGACGGAGAAGAGGGTCAAGGTTTTTTCGTTGTCGTAGAGGGGCTTGTAAAGATTTTTAAGGTCTCATTGGAAGGAAAGGAACAAATCTTCCATATCTACGGCCCGGGAGAACCGTTCGGCCAGGTCGCCGTTTATGCGGGGCTGTCATATCCCGCAAGTGCTCAGGCCATTTCAAAGAGCCATGCCTTGTTTTTCCCAAGAACGGCCTTTGTCGATTTGATAACAAGGATTCCTTCCCTGGCAATGAACATGTTAGCCGTACTTTCAAAGAGACTGCGCGAGTTTACTTTCCAGGTAGAAAACCTTTCTCTGAAGGAAGTCCCGGGCCGTTTAGCCGCATACCTGCTACTCCTGTCAGACGAAGAGGGGAAAAAAGACACGGTCACCTTAAGTATTTCAAAGGGACAACTCGCAAGTTTACTCGGTACGATTCCTGAGACATTGTCACGAATTTTTGCAAGGATGAAGGAATTGAATCTTATTGAAATGGATGGACGTAACATCAAGCTGCTCGACCTCGCCGGACTCGAAGGACTTTCGGAATCCGGCCACATGGATACGGGGAAGGAATAAAGAGGGCGCAAGGCGCAAGGCTCAAGGCTCAAGGCATAAGGCACAAGGTGAAAACCCCTGCGCCCTGCGCCTTGCGCCTTAGGCCATTATACAGATAAAGAATCAATGCTTAATAATATTAATTTGGAATAAGAGCACGCCTGATTTGAAATGAATAAAACAGCTACAGATACCATTGACCATGATTTGATCGTCCGGTTCAAGGCAGGCTCCATGGAAGCCATGGAGGAAATTGTAGAGCGATATGAGAAACGCATCTTCACATTCGGGCTGAAGATGTGCGGTCATCTTCAGGATGCCGAGGATATTGTGCAGGAGACTTTTTTGAATGCCTTTAGATACCTGGGCAGGTTCAGGGAAGAAACAAAGTTGAAAAACTGGCTCTTCAAGATCGCCGCAAGGGCCTGTATAAGGAAACGTAGAAAGAAAAAGTGTGAACCGGACTATGAAATATCCTTGGAATCTTTTGT
>DAOUXC010000269.1 GCA_030666795.1 Desulfobacteraceae bacterium | reverse complement strand
TGGAGGATCCCGCTATCGGGGCCTTTCTTGTTACGGGACGCCGGTCGTTTGTCTTACCTCACTGCAGGTCGGTAAATCATGGTTCGGACACTAAGGTTAAAAGGTCCGAAACAGGATACTTGGATCTCACATCCATGGATAAATCAGCCCTTTCACCGTGAAAAAGCCTGTGGTATCCCGCCGCGGCAATCATGGCCCCGTTATCCGTGCAATACTCCGGCCTGGGATAATAGACTTTGATATCCCCGCTTGATGCGTCCTTCGACAATCTGGATCTGAGACGCCCGTTACAGGCCACGCCACCCGCAACAACCACCTCTTCAACACCCTTTTCTTCACGTGCCTTCATCAGTTTGTGAATAAGCACATCAACAACGGACTCCTGAAATGAGGCCGCGATATCGGCCAAAACCACGTCATCATTTGCCTTTTTCTTCTCGCGCCATTTCTTCGTATATAAGGAGACCGAGGTCTTCAGGCCACTGAAACTGAAGTCAAGAGAATCCTTTGATAAATATGCTCTGGGAAACTTGATAATATCTCTCCTGCCTTCCCGGGCCAGCTTTTCAATGACTGCACCTCCCGGATAACCAAGGCCGAATATTTTTGCCACTTTATCGAATGCTTCCCCTGCCGCATCGTCTATAGTCTGTCCCATCTGGGTGTATGATCCGTATCCCTTCACATAATACAGACTGGTGTGCCCTCCCGACACGGTAAGGGCAACAAAGGGAAAAGACGGGGCCTCCTCCTCCAAAAAAACAGAAAGGATATGACCCTCCAGATGGTTTATTGCGGCTAAAGGAATGTCATGAACGTAGGACAGTCCCTTGGCATAATAAAGCCCCACTAATAGGGACCCCACTAACCCCGGACCAACGGTCACGGCAATTCCGTCCAAATCGCTCATCCGGACATCGGCCTTTTGAAGGGCCTCCCGCACCACAGGCATTATATTTTTGAGGTGTTCTCTGGAAGCGAGTTCAGGAACAACCCCTCCGTGAGGATGATGAAGCTTGACCTGAGATTGGACCACATTGGACAGGACTCGTGTGCCACCCACCACCACCCCGGCGGAAGTGTCGTCACAGGATGTGTCTATTCCTAATATAATCATTCAAAGCCCGTTGCGTGTTGCTTGTTACGTTTTTGAAGTAGGAAAACCCTTAACCCGCAACCCGTAACTCGCAACGAATTATAAATCCAGTTTATTGCCCCGCCTTAGCCTTCTTCTGAGCCAGTACCTGATCCATTCGGGCAATCACCTGTTTTAGGTGTGATGCCATTTGCCCACCCTTCTGATACCTCTTCTCCAGGTCCTTCTCAAGCGCCTTATCAATAATTTTTTCAAGCACAGGCGGGATTTTCGGGTTAAATTCCCTGGGTGAGGGATGCTTTTCCTTGGCAATCTTAAACATGAGGGAAGTAATGTCTTCGCCGGTAAACGGCTTCTGGCCGGTCAGCATCTCAAAAAGAACCACACCAAGCGAAAAAATATCCGAACGACCATCCACTTTCTTACCGGATACCTGCTCAGGTGACATATAAGAAGGGGTACCCAAGACAACACCCGTCTTGGTCTGGGAAGATGAAGTAATCCGTGCGATCCCGAAATCCGTCACCTTGACTTCCTTAGTCTCCTTGAGCATCATGATATTGGCAGGCTTGATATCCCTGTGCACGATGTCTTTGGTGTGGGCATAATCGAGGGCATCTGCCACATTGGCCACAATCTTCATTGTCTGCCGGATTGGGAACAGATGGTCCGCTTTAGTGTAATCTTCCAGGTCCTCCCCGTCTAAGAATTCCATGGCGATATATGCCAGGTCGTGTTCTTCCCCGCAGTCATAAATCGTAACGATATTCGGATGGGCAAGCAATCCCGCGGACTCGGCCTCCCTGAAAAAACGTTCCTTCATGTCCTC
Organism: Desulfobacteraceae bacterium; assembly: GCA_030666795.1. GTDB lineage: Bacteria > Desulfobacterota > DSM-4660 > Desulfatiglandales > Desulfatiglandaceae > JAIOSR01. The sequence goes on along the minus strand of DAOUXC010000269.1, from coordinate 3,392 downwards.
CAGTGCCTCTTCTTCGAACTGCGAAAGCATGACCGTCTTGATGGCAACAGTCCGGTGGATTTTGGGATCCTCCCCTTTATAGACAACGCCCATGGCCCCCCGGCCAAGCTCTCCCGCTATTTCATAGCGGCCAAGGGTCGGCTTTGTGTCTCCTCCGAGAGTTCCGATATCCCCGGGATGCGCTCCTGTCGAGGATGTCCCGAAAATCAAGGTGGACTCCGCACTCTTGAGTTTGGGAATGCGTTCTGCAAGGTCTTTGAAATCCTCCCCATCCTCAAGGATCAGGTTATAGGTGGACAGGGCCTTTGCAAATTGTCTCTTTCTCTCATAGTCCAGGGCAAGGTTATAGAGAAGATCTTTGGCTCCATCCTCCTCAAGGGGAAGTCGCCGAAATTTTTCAAGGGCCAGGTCAAGCATGCCCTGCTGCTGGAAAGAGACACCTAACATCTTGTTGGTCTCCACGGAATCTGCCTCCACCTTGTCTTTGGCCCTCTCGGTAATCAAAAAACGCATGGAAATGACCAAAACATATCCCAAAATCAAAAGCAATATGGGCGGAGTAATCCTCAACCAGATGTTTGAAGAGAAAAAGAGAAAGGTGCCCGCGCCGCCATAACCGACCAATAGACCCAATGTAGTCAAGGCCCCGGTCCCGGCCTTCATTTTAGGAAGTACAAATGAAACAAAAAGGCCGAAAAGAATCAGTACCGCCAGTTCCGATAAAGACGTCCACGAAGGCCGTGAGAAAAATCTTTGATTCAGGATGTTGGCCACGGAATTTGCAATCACGTCCACTCCGGGCAGGTTTCCCGAGACAGGCGTAACGTATCGATCCCCGATTCCGGGCGCGATGGCCCCGATAATAACGATCTTATCCCTGAACAGGCTGGTTTTAACCTGGTTACGAAAGACCTTACTGAAAGGCGTTTGATGAAAGGCCACGTTAGGCCCCTGATTCCAGTTGATCAGCGTCGACATCTGGGCATCAACAACCGGAACCCTGATGACGGACGAAGGACTGACCTTTAAATTGATTCCTTCACCTAAGACGACCCCCACGTCATCATCTTTAAGGCCCTTGTAAGATTTGACAATGGCCAGGGGGAATGACGGGAAATATGTACCCTTTAAGTAGCCCAACACGTGAAACTGATTCCTGACAGATCCGTCACTGTCCGGGAAAAGGTTTATGTGGCCTATGCCACCGGCAACTTCGGCAAAGGAAGGTAAAATGGGTTTTAGCTTGGAAAGCCAGATCAGGGAAGACACCGCCCAATCCTCATCAACGCCGCTTACCTTTTTAAAGCTGTTCTTGGCGATAAAACCCGGGACCTGTGTATCACGGCCGGTGCTGAGGGTATCAAAGTAAACGGGCAGTACCACGTTTCCCGCCTTCTCAAATGCCTTGTATAACTTGGCATCATTATCAAGATCGGCCAGGGCCTTTGATAATTCCTTGTAATAGGCAAGTCCGGCCCCCTGCTGGCCAAGGCCCGACTTCTCATATCTCTCCTTCAAATAAGCGACAGTCTTCAGACCTGCGCTTTCTTCCGGTTCCGTGAACAATATATTCATTGCAATCACTTTGGCACCGGCAAGCGCAAGATTATTGATGCCCTGGGCAAGGACATTCCTCGGCCATGGAAAACGCCCCAATTCGGATAGATCATCGTCTGTGATCACCACCAATTCAATATCAGGGTTTCTGTCAATCGGGGCCGCCATGCGCACTCTGAAATCGAAGCTCTTCATTTCAATGGCGTCCGTAAAATCAAATATCCCCGTAAAGGTAATGAACAGAAAAAACAGGGTCACGATCACACCAATCAACCAGCCTGGAACTTTTTGCTTCATTCCCATAGCATCGCCTCTTTTCTGTTAATGTCTCAGTCCTAAACCAAACAGCCACCCAACTATTCAACCGGCTCTGTCATAAACCCAGATAAGGGCTTATTTTTCGGTAAAGCGACGGACCAATCCCTTGAATGGACAGGATATCATCTATTGACTTAAAACCGCCTCTTTCGTTTCTCTCGCGAACAATCGCTTTCGCAATCCCCCACCCGATGCCGGGAATCGCTGTCAGACCTTCTTGAGTCTCCCTGTTGAGTGAAACGGGCATCCCAAACGTGATCCTGTAAAAGGCGGACATTTCACCCTGAATAATTTGCGGCCCTCTTTTCCGGCACCGCACATAAATATCTTCGCCGGATTTGAATAAAACCCCTGGTGAAGTCCAAGTCGCGTCACTCACGGAGATCAATCCTCCGGCTCGAACCAGCAATGCCTTCAAATCAGGCGGTTCGCAAAAACCATAAACACAAGGCCGGACAACATCGCCCGAAATCTTTACAAACACTTTTTCTTCGCAACAAGCGCTGTCGGTTCCCGCCAAACTGAAATTGCCCTTCATCACGGTAAGGGCAACAAGCAGGAGGAGCAGCAGCAAAAATCCCCCCGGGCTGTTATTTCTCTTCCTTGTCCTCATTATCCAACCCAAAGGCATTGTGAAGGACACGCACGGCCAATTCGGTGTATTTTTCTTCAATAACGCATGAAACCTTTATTTCAGATGTGCTTATCATCATAATATTTATGTTCTCTTTGGCTAAGGCACCAAACATCTTTTTCGCCACACCGGCGTGACTTCTCATGCCAACGCCTATGATGGAGACCTTGGCAATGTCCTGGTCACCCAGGACCTTTTCCGCTCCTACCTTTTGCGCAGTATCGCTCACTAACTTCATGGTCTTGTAAAAATCGGGTTTGGGCACCGTGAATGTCAGATCCGTAAGACCGTCTTCGCTTGTGTTCTGGACAATCATATCGACCACAATACCGGATTCAAAAACAGGCTCAAATATCCCGGAGGCAATCCCCGGTTGATCCGGCACTTTTTTAATGGTTACCCTGGCCTCGTTTTTGTTATAGGCCACTCCCGATACCATGACTTTCTCCATATCTTCTGTTTCAGCGACCACCATAGTACCCCTCTCCCTTGTAAAAGTTGACCTCACATGTATCGGCACGTTAAATTTTTTGGCAAATTCAACAGAACGAATTTCCAGCACCTTGGCCCCTAAGCTGGCCATCTCGAGCATCTCATCATATGAGATAAACTCCATTTTTTTAGCCTTTGGGCAGATATTGGGATCTGTGGTATAAACACCATCCACATCAGTAAAAATCTCGCAGACATCGGCATTCAGGGCCGCGGCCAGGGCAACTGCGGTTGTATCGGACCCACCCCTTCCTAAGGTAGTGATATCACCGCGTTCGTTAAGGCCCTGAAAACCTGCCACGGCAATAATCCTCTGCCGATTCAGCTCCTTAGTAATGCGCTCTGTGTCAATATCATGAATCCTTGCCTTTCCATACAAGTGACTTGTATG
>DAOUXC010000368.1 GCA_030666795.1 Desulfobacteraceae bacterium | reverse complement strand
TGAAATGACCAGGCCGTGAGACCCGGAATCGAGGAAAAGACTTCATAACCCGGTCATAAGGTATAACTACTGTTACTATCCAAATAATATGACCATAAACGATTGTGATTTCAGCCTGTTCCCTAATTTTTTATTGAATCTTGGCCCACAAATTCTAATGAGGAGCCTTTTGTATCAATCTATCCTGGCCCTGTACAGCAAAAGACTGTTCGATACGACCGTTATGCTGCTCATTGCCATGGCCAATGCCGCCAGGATGGGGTGCAGCTGTCTGAGAAAATCGGGCAGAAATTCAAAGGGAAAGAGAACCCCGGCCGCCACGGGAATCAGCACAATATTGTAAAAAAAGGCCCAGAAAAGATTCTGCCGCACAGTACGCATTGTTGCCCTGCTGAGATTTATGGCCTTTGAAACACCGGTAAGATTGCCGCTGCCTAAAATAACATCCCCTGCCTCTATTGCCACGTCCGTCCCTGTTCCAATGGCCATACCCACATCCGCCTGAGCAAGCGCGGGGGCATCATTGACACCGTCTCCAACCATTCCGATCTTTTTCCCTTGCTCCTGGAGTTTTCTTATCTTAGCGGATTTATCTTCCGGCAGGACCTCCGCGAAAATCTCGTCGATATTTACTTCCGAGGCAATTGCCTTAGCGGTCTGGATATTATCTCCCGTAAGCATGATCACCTTAAGATTCTGCCGGTGAAGTTCTTCGAGCGCCTCTCTCGATTCAGGTTTGACCCTGTCAGCAACGGCTATCAGACCGGCTAATTTTCGCTGAACAACCACCAACATCACGGTTTTTCCCTGTTCCTGTAAAGACAGGACTTGACCCATCGCACTATCAAGATTTATATCCGTTTTATTGAGCCAGGCGGGCTTTCCAACCAGGACCTCCTGGCCGTTGATTTTTGCCTGAACCCCAAGACCTCTCGCCGCCTTGAACTCCTTCGGTTCAAAAAGATCGAGCCCCCTTTTTTCCGCCTCTCTTACAATAGCCCGTCCTAAGGGATGTTCGGAACCCCTTTCTACCGAGGCCCCGAGTCTTAAGAGTTCTTCCTCGTTCTTTATACTTGAATCAGACACAATTACATCGACTACAGAGGGCTTTCCCATGGTAATGGTGCCGGTCTTATCCAGGACAACCGTATCCAGTTTGGTGGCCGTCTCCAATGCCTCACTGTTTCTAAAAAGCATTCCCTTTTCAGCACCCTTACCGGTTCCCGCCATTATGGCCGTGGGTGTGGCAAGTCCAAGCGCGCACGGACAGGCAATGACCAGTACCGCGACCATTCGTATCATTGAAGGCACAAATTCGTCGCCTATCGCCCACCAGATGATAAAGGTCAGGAAGGCTATCCCGATAACCGTCGGTACGAAGACCGAGGCAACCTTATCGGCTAATGCCTGAATAGGTGGCTTGCTTCCCTGGGCCTCCTGAACCAGACGGATAATCCGTGCAAGGGCGGTGTCACTTCCCACCTTTTTAGCCTCAAATTTGAGACGGCCCTCTCCATTGATAGTTCCTCCTACAATCCTGTCTCCCGGGCTCTTGTCAACAGGGATAGGCTCCCCGGTCAACATGGATTCGTCAACACTTGATTCCCCTTCACTGACAATACCGTCCACCGGGATGCTCTCCCCGGGACGAACAATGACGGTGTCAGCCACCTTGACCCGTGAGAGGGGAATCTCTTTTTCAATACCGTCTTCTAAAATGGTGGCGGTTTTTGGGCGCAGTCCGATTAACTTGCGTATGGCGCCCCCTGTTTTTCCCTTGGTCCTCGATTCAAGCATCTTACCCAATTTTATCAGAGTAATAATGACGGCAGATGTCTCAAAATAAACGTGTTTCCCGAGTGCGGGATAAAGGAGCAGTGAAAGGGAGTAAAAATAGGCGACGGAAGATCCCATGGCCACCAGGACATCCATGTTGGCGCTCTTGTTTTTGAGGCTTTTCCAGCCTCCGATATAATAATCCAGGCCCGTGTAAAACTGGACAGGCGTCGCGAGGATCAGAAAAAACCAGTTAACCCATGCGGCATGACTCCATAATCCAATGAGTCCGAAGTCTCTTCCCATGCTCAGAAAAAAAAGCGGCGCGGTAAATAGGACACCCACAAAGAACTTTCGGGTCTGGTCTGATATCTCGGCCTTGCGCGCTGCTAATTCCGCGTCTTCCCCGTCAAAGGACTCATCGGGTAGTATGGCCCCATACCCCGCCTTTTCTATGGCGCCGATCATCTCTTCCACGGTTGTCATGCCCGGAATATATGAAACAAGGACACGCTCGGCCGCGAAGTTGACGGATGCCTGAACCACTCCGGGGACCTTTTTCTTCAAGGCCCTTTCAATGTTCATGGCACAGTTGGCACAGGTCATTCCGGTAACGGGAAATTCAACGGTTTGCCTTGTCACGCCGTATCCTGAATCATGGATCTTCTCTATAAGGTCCTCTATTCCAATTTCACCTGAATCATACGTTACGTCCGCCTGTTCAGTGGCAAAATTGACATTCGTTTCCTTTACGCCCTGAAGCTTTTTCATGTTTCTTTCAATATTAAGGGCGCAATTGGCGCATGACATCCCGGTTATCGGGAACCTTATGTTCATTTCTGGCATTAGCTTTTCCTAAAACTTCAAGACCCACTCTTGTCCAAAAAAACGTATTGCAGAGGCAGGGGGTCGGGATGTTCTCGGAGTGGCGTATTTTGGTCCTGAAGC
>DAOUXC010000303.1 GCA_030666795.1 Desulfobacteraceae bacterium | reverse complement strand
CTTGCCAATGAACAGGTTGAAAACGGTTGCTGCTGGCGTCATACGGATCAGGAGGTGTCCATCAAGGAGATGGATAGCTGGTTCCTGAAGATAACCGATTATGGGGAAGATATCCTTGATTACTGCGACAAGCTTCCCGGATGGCCGGAAAGGGTCCTGACCATGCAGAGGAACTGGATAGGGAAGAGCCATGGCGCGATCATTCGATTTCCATTAAAGGATTCGGACGAGGTCATAGAGGTCTTCACCACACGCCAGGATACGGTCTTTGGAGCGACTTTCCTCTGCTTTGCCCCGGAACATCCCATGGTAAGGGAAATAATCAAGGGATTGCCCGAAGAAGGAGATGTCCTCGAGTTTATAGAACGTACCCTGAAGATGGACAGTTATATGCGCACGGCGGATTTTACGGCCAAGGAGGGTGTCTTTGCCGGGAGATACTGCCTGAATCCCGTAACAGGGGAGAAGATCCCTATTTTTGTGGCCAATTTTGTGCTCCCTGATTACGGCACCGGTGCAATCATGGCAGTTCCCACCCATGACCAGAGGGATTTCGAGTTTGCAAAAAAGTATGATCTGCCCCTCCGGGTTGTCATAAAACCCCCTGATCAGGAACTCAGCGAAGAGACCATGACAGAGGCATTTGTGGATCAGGGCATTTTAGTGAACTCCGGACCTTTTGACGGCCAGCGCAATTTAGGGGCATTAGACAGTATTGCGGAATACCTGGAATCAAAAGGCATGGGATACAAGACGGTAAATTACAGGCTGAAGGACTGGGGCATATCGAGACAACGCTACTGGGGTGCACCCATACCGGTTATCTATTGTGAGAAGTGCGGCACCGTTCCCGTGCCGGAAGAAGACCTCCCGATCGTTCTTCCCCTTGATCTGGACATGCGTCCGAACGGCGGGTCCCCTCTGCCTTTTTCCTCCTCTTTTTTCGAAACGATCTGTCCAAAGTGTAAGGAAAAGGCCAGACGTGAAACAGACACCATGGATACCTTTGTGGAGTCCTCCTGGTATTTTGACAGATACACCTGCCCCGACTACACAAAAGGCCCTCTGGACAAAGAGAGTGTTAATTACTGGATGCCCGTGGACCAGTATATCGGGGGCATTGAGCATGCCATCCTGCACCTGCTCTATTCCCGTTTCTATACAAGAGTGCTGAGGGATTTCGGTTACCTCGAGGTGAAAGAACCCTTTACCAACCTCCTGACCCAGGGAATGGTGTGCAAGGAAACCCAGGAATGCCCGGAGCATGGATATCTCTATCCTCAGGAGGTCAAGGAAGATTGCTGCGTTCGCTGCGGGACCAGGGTGAACACAGGCAATACGGTCAAGATGTCCAAATCCAAAAAAAACGTGGTGGACCCACAGCCTTTGATAGACGAATATGGCGCGGATACGGTTAGAATGTTCTGTCTGTTTGCCTCCCCTCCTGAAAAGGATCTGGAGTGGAGCGATCGGGGAGTGGACGGATCATACAGGTTCCTGAACCGTATCTGGCGGCTTGTTACCGATCATATTGATGAGATCACCAAGGTGCCGGTCTATGAGGGAAAAGACTCTTTGACGGACCGGTTGAAGGCCGTTTATCGAAAGACCCACCAGACCATTAAGAAGGTGACAGACGATATTGAGAACCGGTTTCATTTCAATACGGGGATTTCCGCTGTCATGGAATTAGTTAATGAGGTGACTCAGTTTCTGAACAGCAAAGAGAAAAAGGATGATACGGCGTGGTCCGTTATCCGGGAAGCTATTGAAACCTCAGTGGTATTACTTTCACCGGTGGTACCCCATATCACCGAGGAAATGTGGGAGATGCTGGGCCATGATGAGTGTCTCATAACGGTTCCCTGGCCCGAATATCGCGAAGACGCGTTGGAAGTCGAAAACAGACTGGTTGTCCTGCAGGTGAATGGAAAGGTGAGGAGTAGGATCGAGGTGCCAGTTTCTTACAGTGAAGACGAGATCGAGGCCGAGGCCCTTGGGGATGAACGGATCAAGCGTTTTATTGACGGAAAACCTGTCAGAAAGGTCATAGTGGTCCAGAAAAAGCTGGTTAATGTGGTCGTGTGATTATAGGATTGAATATTGACGATTGAATATTGTGTTACAGACAGCTTTTTCCTAAAACCGTCCGTGTTCAATCGAAAATACTTGAGGTATGAATAATGCACATATTCTCCGGACCATACAAGGCCATTTTGCCCGTTCTTGGCGTGTTGTCGTTTCTGGTGTTTGTGGGGGGGTGCGGTTATCATTTCCGTCCAACCGGCAAACCGGTCGGGTTACAGATAGAATCGCTGGCCATTCCATTAATGGAAAGTACTTCTTCATCCCTGGGATTTGAGGGGGATTTTACCCGCATTATCCGGGAGGAGTTTGCGAGCCACGCAAAATTCCCTCTTGTTTCAAAGGACAAGGCATCGACTGTCTTGATCGGAAAGGTATATGATATCAAAACCGACCCTTACACCTACGAGCTTACCGAGACTACTGTCCGGGGTGAGAAGACGCACTATTCAACAACAAGTGCCCGCTGGCTGCAAATCAGATTGGACGTGAAATTGGTGGACAGGAACACCGGAAAGGTTATCTGGCATGATAAAAAAATGCAAGAAAAGACGACCTTTGCCGTGGGAACGGATCCCCTGACCAATCGTTACAATGAAAAACAGGCAGTCCGGGAGATTGCCCGGACCCTGGCGGAAAGGATCTATCTGAAAACAATGGAAAGGTTCTAATGGGGCGAGATCTGCAACCCGGGCAATTTTTGAACCAGTTAAAAAAGGGACAATTATCTCCATTTTATCTGTTGTACGGAGAGAGTGAATTTGAATTAGAAAAGGTACTCAACAAAGTCCGCGAGACATTTATCCCTGAGGATGTAAGAGATTTCAACCTCCAGATTTTTTACGGCCACAAAGGGGATATGGCCGGTCAAGCCGGGCCGGGCGACATTATGGATGCCGCCAGATCCCTTCCCTTCATGGCCCGGAACAGGCTCATTCTCGTTAGAAGGACCGAAGAATTTCCTGCCTCAGAACTTGAAGTCTTTCTTCCCTATCTTGAAAGGGCCGTGGAATCGACCTGCCTGATATTTATATCTTCAAAACCGGATTTTCGAACAAAGTTCTACAAAAAAATCAGGGATCTTAAAAAGGCCGTCAACTTCAGAAAATTATATGACAAGGAGGTCGTGCCCTGGATCAAGAAGACGGCAAAGGAAATGGGGCTAAAAATCGATAGCGGGGCATGTGAATATCTCCGCGAGATCGTGGGGATACGGATGAGAGATCTCCATACGGAACTGGAAAAGCTTTATCTCCGTTATGGGGACGCGACCGTTGGTATGGAGGAGGTCGGGGAACTTGCCATTTACAGCCGGATTTACACAATTTTTGAACTCATGGATGCCATATCGTCCAGGCAGGGCGAAAGATCTTTATCGGTCCTGAACAAATTTATTCAGGAAGAAGGCAGGGAGGGAATATTTCAGGCCGTGGGCATGCTGAATCGCCAGATAATGTTACTCTGGCAGACCAGATCGATTATCAATAAAGGTGGCCGGAAGTCAGATGTGTCGCACAAGCTGGGACTCAGGGATTTCCAGGGCAATAAACTGGTGCCCCAGTCAAAGGAATGGAGTACGGATGAGCTTGAGAAGGCAATCCATTTCCTTTATGAGGCAGATGGCCTTCTCAAGTCGGGTTCAGAGTCGCAATTGATTCTCGAAAATGTGTTACTGTCTCTGTGTGCCCGTTAGGGCCCTTGTCAGGAAGCTGTAAGTTGATTGATCCGGCGTGATAAACGGGAAATTTTCCGTGCGGCCGTGTTTTTGTGAATAACGCCTTTGGAAGCGCTTTTCTGAATGACTGAAACAGAGTGTTTAAAGCTTTCCCTGGCCTGATCCGCTGAGTTGTCGGCGATGGCGGTCCTCACTTCCTTGATCACATTTTTGCTTCTGGTCCTGTAATTCTTGTTTCTGAGTCTTCTAACCTCGTTTTGCCTGGCCCGTTTCATGGCCGATTTATGGGTTGCCAAACTTGAACCTCCTGAAAAGTTGAATTAAACTTTATTTTTTACTCTGAATATATTCTACATGTCAAGGATTTTGTGTGCAGGGTTCTGAATCTACAACGTCTGAGAAAAAAAATGTGAGCCGTGCCGCCGGGGTCGTGGGATTCTACACCTTTCTGAGCCGCATACTGGGTCTTGTTCGTGACATGGTCCTGGCGTTTTTTTTTGGCACCGGCATGACAATGGATGCCTTTGTAGCGGCATTCCGTATACCTAATCTATTGAGACGTCTTTTCGCGGAAGGTTCCCTGACTATTGTTTTTATTCCCGTCTTTACCGAATACCTGACAACCAGGACAAAAAAGGAGGCCTTTGATCTCGCGCGAATCGTATTGACGCTCCTCGCGCTCGTTCTTGTGTGCGTGACACTGGCAGGGGTCTTTTTTGCTCCCTGGATCGTGAGAATCCAGGCCTGGGGTTTCTGGAGTTCGGGGATCAAATATGACCTGACCGTATTCCTTACCCG
>DAOUXC010000216.1 GCA_030666795.1 Desulfobacteraceae bacterium | reverse complement strand
GACAGGATAGGCATGGTGGTTTTCGGGGAAGAGGCGTTTACCCAGACCCCTCTGACCATGGACAAGGGCCTCCTTTTGGGTTTGGTGGAAAAGATGGAGATAGGTATGGCGGGAGACCGGACGGCCATCGGTTCCGCCATTGCTGTCGGGGGCAAAAGACTTAAAGACCTGAAGGCCAATTCCAGAATCCTGATCCTTCTGACCGACGGCAGGAACAATGCCGGTGATATCACACCGGATGCCGCCGCGGAGGCTGTGCGGGCGCTTGGTGTAAAGGTCTACAGTATCGGAGTCGGGGGAAAGGGTCCTGCCCCTTTCAGGGTCAAGTCCTTTTTCGGCACGCGTGTCGTGCATCAGAGGGTTGACCTGGATGAGGCAACTCTAAAAAAGGTCGCAAGCCTCGGGCACGGAAAATATTTCAGGGCGGCCGACAGCGAGCGGCTGTCGGAAATCTACGATATCATAGACAGGGAAGAAAAAACCGAGATCAAGGTAAAGGAATTTTTCCATTTTAAGGAACTTTACCCGTTTTTTCTGATACCGGCGCTCATTTTTCTGGGTCTCGAAATTTTTTTAAAGACCATAGTTTTGAGGATGATTCCATGACCTTTGCCCGCTTCTGGATACTGAATTTTCTATGGCTTATGCCACTTGCGGCCTTTGTTCTTGTGGTTTACGGCAGGCAGAGGAAAAAGGCTATGGAACGCCTTGCCGATGTGGACCTCTTGGCCCGGCTGACAGGAAAAAGCCGGAAAGGAAGGACCTTTATGAAAGGTTTTTTCCTGCTGAGCGGCTTAGGTCTGATGATTTTTGCATTAGCAGGGCCACGCTGGGGGAGTCATTACCAGGAGGTTACCCAAAAAGGCGTGGATATAATGATCCTGGTGGATGTGTCGCCAAGCATGTTAGTGGAGGATATCGAACCAAACCGGCTTGAGAGGGCCAGACGGGAGATATTGGACTTTCTGCGTGTGGTCCAGGGAGACCGTGTGGGTCTGGTGGCCTTTTCAGGGGCCGCCTTTATCCAGTGTCCTTTGACATTAGACTATGGGGCGCTTCAAATGTTTATAAATGTGCTCCGGCCGGACCTGGTCCCGGTGCCGGGCACGGACTTAGGGACTGCCATTGAAACCGGTCTTCCGCCTTTGATTACAAATCCGAAACCGACAGGGTGATCATACTCATTACGGATGGGGAGGACAATGAGAACCTGGGGCTTAAGGCGGCCCGAAAGGCCGCGGAAAAGGATGTCAAAATTTTTGTGTTCGGCATGGGAGAAACCGCAGGGGGACCCATACCGGCCCTTAACGGGAAAGGCGGGTTTAAAAAAGATCAAAAAGGCAAGTTGATTTTGTCCAAACTCGAGGAGGAAGGCCTCAGGGAGATGGCTTCCGTGGCCGGAGGTACTTATGCGCGATCAGTGGCCGGGGATCTGGACCTGGATATCCTGTGTTTTAACGGTATCAAATCCAGGACAGAGGCCCGGGACCTTAAGAGCGGGAAAATCAAGGTCTATGAGGAACGCTTTACTTTTTTCCTGCTGGCCGCTTTCCTGTTTTTGATCCTTGAGGGATTGATTGTTGAACGGAAGCCGGTAACTTAAAATCGGAGTTCAGGTTTCAGTGCGCCGGCTTCTAAATTCGTTAGTAAGTTCTTAATTCGGGGTACCCAAACCCCCTCACCCTAACCCTCTCCCGCCAGGGGAGAGGGGATTAATTGAGTGAAATCATTTTAAAAACTCCCTCCCCCTTGACGGGGGAGGGTCGGGGTGGGGGTGAAAAGCCTCAGCTTATTGAGATATTACAAGTTACATAAAAGGGTATCAAAACAGGTATGATAAAACAGATCAACATATTTATTTTTGCACTTATCTATGGGCTAATTTTCTCGTCCCAGGCCATGGCCGCGGAAAATCCCGACGAGCTCTATAAACAGGGCCATTTTGCCGAGGCTGAAAAGGCCTATGCCCGGAAAGACATGGATCGGCCAAAAGATATACGCTACCGCTACAACAGGGGATGTGCGGCCTACCAGAATTCGGATTTTCAGGGGGCCGGGGCGGCTTTTTCCAGCGTTTTGAGAAGATCAGATGATGAGCAGGTGCAGTACAGGGCCTTTTACAACCTGGGCAACACCTCTTTTAAGCAGGGCGATTTTAATTCGGCAGTAGAGCAATACAGGCAGGCACTGCTGTGTAATCCCGAAAGTGAGGATGCCGGTTATAACCTCGAATTGTCCCTGAGAGAACTGGAAAAGCTGAAAAAGAAAAAAGCGCAAGACAAACAGGACCAAAAAGGAGACAAAAAGGGCCAATCTGAGACAGGGAAAAAGGACAAAAACCAGGACAAATCGTCTTCCAAAAAGGGTTCTGATCAAAAATCCTCAGATGAGCGTGAAAAAGACAAAGAACAGCCCGAATCCGGGAAGAAAAAAGACGACCAAAGAGATGAGGCCCAAAAGGCCGAAAAACAGGAACCCAGAGATCTTTCAGGTGAGCTGAAGCCGAGGCAGGCAATACAGGGAGAGCAGGGCGAGAATAAGCCCCCGGATCGCGCAGGGGCCATGCTTGACAGGAAAAAGGCCGAGGCATTGCTGGAGAATATCAAGGAAGACCGATCCCGGTTCCTGCGTTTCCAGGTCCCTAAAGACAAAAAGAACGGCGTTCCATCCGGAAAGGACTGGTAGGATGAAGAGGGCTACCATATTTCTTGCGGCAGTTTTTTTGTTTCTCATATTACCCCTGCCGGCTCATGCCGATATATCCATTACCCTGAGGCTGGACAGAAACGAAGCCATGCTAATGGATTCCATAACAATGCTTGTCAAGTTGTCGGGGGTTCGAAAGGGCGACTCACGGCCCGTTCTGAAGGGCCTGGAATCCTTTGACGTCACACGTACGGGGACCTCGAGCCGCTTCGAGATCATAAATGGAAAGATGAACTCAGGGATTGATTATACATATCTCCTTCGGCCCAAAAAGACAGGGTCATTCAAGATAGGACCGGCAGAGGTCAAAGTAAAAGGCAAGACCTTCCGGAGTAATGCCGAGATTTTGAAGATCGCCGAACCTGTCCGGTCTTCAGGTACTCATCGAGGCCCACTGTTTCTCAAAGCCGCTCTCTCATCCAGGAAAATCTATGTGGAAGAGGAGGCCGTATACTCACTCAAGCTCTACTGTCGGAAAAGGGTGGGTGATCTTTCCCTGAATCTTCCGGAATCAGAACATCTGGCTTTTAAACAGTTGGGAAAGCCCGTTGAATACCAGGGGGTTTATAACGGGGAATCCTACAAAATCCTGGAGGTGAGATATTCTCTGATTGCCTCTGAAGAGGGGATTTATGCTATCAGGCCCTCGAGAATGAACATGACCGTTTTAGAATCCCGGAGGCGATCACCCGGGAGTCTTTTTGACGATCCCTTTTTTTCCATGTCTTCAAGGCGACCCATGACCCTGGACAGTGAACCCCTGGAACTGGAGGTTGTCCCCCTTCCCGAAATGGGCAGGCCTGCCGGTTTCAGCGGACTGGTGGGAACCTTTGAGATAGAATCCGGTTTAGAGCCGTCCCGTATAAAGACAGGGGAATCCGCGACACTGACGATTCGTTTAAGGGGCAGGGGAAACATAAAACGCATCCCGGACCTGAAGATGCCCGATCTGGATCAGATCAAGATCTATGAGGACCAGCCTGTTCTGGAAGAGAAAACCGATTCCAAAGGTCTGACAGGTGCCAAGACAATGAAATGGGCCTTAGTGCCTGAGAAGGAAGGGAGATACCGGATTCCTCCTTTATCAATCGGCTTTTTTGATACGGGCAAACATAAATACCGCACCCTAAAGACCAGGCCTCGTTCCCTTGATGTGCTGCCGGGCGAGCCGACCCGGGTGCAGGCACCCGCGGGTCCTGATAAGGGGAAGACGACTGAAGGACCTGCCAAAAAGGCGGTCAAAGAGATAGGTCACGACATCCTCCCCGTGCATGCCTCCATGAAAGATCTGGCCACCGGCTCACGGGAGCGGCCCGGGGGACTGGTCTTCTGGGTGTTACTACTGTTGCCCCTTTTTGTTTATGGGGGAACTTTATGCGGTCTCAAAATCGGAAGGAAATCCGCGGACTCCATGACCGCGGCAAAGGCAAAAAAGGCGGCCAAGGATTTCATCCGGCAATGCCGACAGGATGACCTCAGTTCAAATGATTTGATTTTATACATTACGAACTACTTCAATAATAGATTTGGCCTATCCCTTGGTTCTTTGACCCCGGATGAGGCGGCAGGGATCATGGAATCAAAGGGTGTCAGCCCTGAAACGACCAATAAAATGAAAGACGTTATTAAAACCCTTGAAGACGCCGTTTATACGGGCAAGGGGTATGATGGCTGTGAGATGGGAGAAAATATCCCTAAACTGATCAGGCAGATGGAAAAGGAGATCCGGTGAAACGATTTATTTCCATTTTCATCCTTGCCATGGCTTTTTTCCCGGCCCCTGACGCCAACGCCCGGACAAATGGATGGGATGAAGTTTTTTTCAAGGCCAACCAGGCGTACAGGGAAGCCCGTTTCCAGGAGGCCATTCAGGGATATGACCGGTTGATCCGGTCCGGCCCCCGGAATGGACACCTGTATTACAACCTGGGTAACGCATACTTTAAAACAGAACAACTCGGCCCGGCCATCCTGAATTATGAGAGGGCGCGTCTTGTGATCCCAAGGGATGCGGACCTGAACTTCAATCTTTCCTATGCCCGTGATCAGATGCGGGATGCAATTCCACAATCCCAGGGGTTTTTTCAGGCGGCATTTTTCTGGTTGGACTCTTTGAGCATGGGAGAACTGTTCCTGGGTTTTGCCGTCCTGAACGTCCTGTTCTGGGGGATTCTTTTTATAAGACTATTTCTCCGAATGGAATGGACCTACTACCTTTTTCTTATACTCCTGATTTTCTGGCTCATTGGGGGGTCCTCTTTTGGTTTGAAATGGTACCAGGCGCGGTCTGATGATCGTGCCGTCGTTCTCAAGAAGGAGGTAAGCATCCTGGCCGGCCCCGATGTCCGGGATACCGTGCTTTTTAAACTCCACGAAGGGACCATCGTGCATCACGAGAGATCAGAGGATGGATGGTCCCTGGTTCACCTGCCGGATAAGAAAAGGGGGTGGGTGAAGTCTGAGGCCGTGGAATTAATCTTGACGAATTCGTAAAAAGTACCAAAGTTCGTCACTCCGGCGAAAGCCGAAGGCCAGAACTTATTGGAAAGACTGGATCCCGGCTTGGCTGTCATCCCGGACCCCGATCCGGGACGGAATGACGACAAAAGCGAATTCGTGACTTTTTACGAGCCTGTCAATCTTTGCCGTGCTACATGAAGGCTCGGGCCTTTAATTTGAATCAGTTGGTTCAAATGCACAAAAAAATGTGCATCGTGCACATTTTTTTGTGCTTCTTCTTCTTTTTTCCTCTTCCGTGAACTCCTCCCTTAGTACCAATTCAGAAATAAATAAACTTATCCCATTTCCAATGATCCTTTGAAATGGCAATAAAATAAGAACCTTAGAATAATGACGGCTTGAGTTGTCATTAATTTTGAATTTTTCTTAAAAAATAAAAGTTGTTGGCATGGAAATTGATAATGCTTTCTATTAGTTGGCCAGTGGTTTTACGAGAATCATTGAGCTTGCTTTTCTATTTTAAAAATTTGGGAGATTTTCTATGACAGACCTTGCAGAAATCTGGGAAACCATACTGACTCATATGCCGGGAGACCGGGCGGTGTCGTTGAAGGAGGTCTATAGAATCATAGAAATTCATGCAAGCTTGGATTCCGAGGATTCTCAAACTGAATCACACGTCTTAAACAAACCTAATTGGAAAGAAAATGTCCGGAATGTTCTTCGATATCGAAGTGAAACGGGTGAGATTTTTTGGGACCGGGATACAATATATTTATTGGCACGGCGTGATGTGTGATATCTGTGAAAAGTGGGTCAAACAATCAGTCTTTTCGGTTTGTCACGATAGTGTACAACGTTCCCTTGCTTTTCCCCGACGCACCGTTTCGCCGTTTCCCCACTCTCCCTTTCCTCCGTTCCCCCCTTTAGTCCGTTTCCCCATTTCCCCGACACGCCGTTTCACCCACTGTCCCTTCCTCCCTTCAGTCCGTCCTCCGTCCTCTGCCTGTCGAAGATGCCGCCATGCGGTGCCCCGTGAAATTTTTTTAGTCCTATTTCACTGGGGTCCTCCGTCGTCTGTCTTCAGTCCGTTCCCCGTTTCTTCCACCTGACTCCCATGTGCTTTGATCGATTCGAGTCTGAAACCTGTACATTTTTAAACTTGACTTTTAAAATATCCATGCTATTCTTAAACCATGTTTGAACGATGGCTTGAATTACCTTCCCATAGAGGTTGTCTCATTGTCGGCTCCCGTCGTTCCGGTAAAACCACACTGCTGAAGCATCGTTACCCGGAATGGCCATACGCTACGCTGGATGACCTGGATTATCTTGATTGGGCCAAACGAGACCCAAAGGGTTTAATCACCCATCTCGGCAAAAAGGCGATTATCGATGAAATTCAACGCCTACCGAGGCTAACGGTGGCCGTAAAATATGCCGTAGACAACGAAACGGCCCGTTTTTTTATGACCG
>DAOUXC010000210.1 GCA_030666795.1 Desulfobacteraceae bacterium | reverse complement strand
GGTTTTGGTCATTGGATATTGGAATTTGAAATTTATTTGTAATTTGGTGCTTGGATTTTGTATTTTTAGGCACAAAGCTCAAAGGCAGAGCCAAACGACTCTGACCTTGCCCTAAGGGCAAGGGTTTCTATGCTGGACTAAAAGGGGAAGAGAAATGGAAGGATGGACGGAAGAAGAGATCAGGAACAAGGATTTGATGGCGCCATGCGGGTTATATTGCGGGACATGCGGAGTCTATATCGCAAATAGGGACGGAAATGAAAAATTCAGGGCGGTTATGGGGAACCTTTATGGAACAAAACCCGAAGAAACAGCATGCCTGGGTTGCATGCAATCTGATCCGCCGAAAAAGCTCTATGGTTTTTGCAAGACATGTTCAATAAGAGATTGCGTAAGATCAAAAGGATATTACTCCTGCCATCAATGTGAGGAATGGCCATGCAGTATGATAGAAAATTTCTTTTTTGCAACCGGTGTAAGGGTTATGAAAAGGACGATTCCCATATGGAGAGACAAGGTAGTCGAGCACGGTGACGAGAAGGGAAGTGTGGAATGGGCGCGGTCGGAATGCACACGCTATCACTGTCCCTCGTGTGGTAAACCGCTTTTCAGGGGCGCGCAACGTTGCAGATCATGTAAAAAGCCGGTGGCCGATGAGCTGGATGGATCCCTGTGAGCGATATTTGATTTCACCAGCCTCCTGCTGTGCGGGATTGATGGACTTTTTATGAGTCCATCAATGGCAGGTAACCAGAGGTCTTCGACGTGTCAAACGTCTTGCTATGGCGGAAAAAATAAATCCGGCAAGGGTCAAATATCTCCTGACAAAGCCGGGGGGAGGGGGAGCACTCATAAGTTTATTATCACGCAAGACGGCAATAACAAGGCCGCAAACGTACTTTGAGCGCAATAAACTGTCTCTGAATAACCGGCTGTCACCGCGGGTGCACACGAAAGACCCGGTCCTGTCAAATCCGATGACCCTGTGGGCGATAAACTCCTTTTCGTCCTTTTCCATCAGTATGATTTCTCCGACCTTCGGAGCAGTCTCTTTCGGGGGCAGAACAGCCAGGATATCACCTTCCTTCAGACCGGGTAACATGCTGGTCCCCTTGAAAGGTATCAACCGTATGCCGTCCGGATCATCCGAATCAGGGAGTTTGATGCTCCCGTGTGTCCTTTTAATATGTCTCAGGATGATTTTCCGAAGATCTCCTTCGGACATTCCATTTTTTTTGATTCCATCCATCTCCTGAACACCTCTGATATCTTAGCTTCACTGATTTCAGGCGGGATCCTCACCCGTGGACATCTCCTGATCCTGCAATCGGACAGAGACCGCGCGATCTGCCGGGCAAGAATATCCGGCTCTAAGACATCGTGTCCAAAGGTTGATTCAAAGATCGAAACCAGGTTTGACCGCTTTCCCGCACCTGAAAAAAAGAGCCTGCGCAGTGGCAGACCGGTCTCCACCTTCACGGGTCTGAAAGGAGCCGTTTCTTCCCATGTCTTACCTTTTGATACATACCACCTTTCAAGTAAACGTCTTGTAAAGGGCCTTGGTTTAAATGGGATCAGAATGGGGTAGACGTTTTTCTCTTTCCAGTCAACGGCAACAATGTCTTCACCAAGCACAGGGTACCCGAGATGATCGGCGACCATGGAAAGTGTGGTTTTGCCGGACCCGCTCGCGCCGCAAAAGATGGTCGTCTCCTTTTTATGTGAAAACGCGCAACCATGGATAAAAAGGAACCTGTGATTTAATGCTATGGCTATTTTGTTTATTGCCTCAACAAGGCTTGAGGAGATGGATTCGGCATTGTCACCATTTAAGGGTTCCCGAACGAACAGCTCGAAAAAGTGGGGGCTCTTCTCCCTAAGTTCCGAAGGATCGACAAGAGAGGGCAATGCCAGAAAATAAGAGAGGATCTCCGCCATTTCCGGCCTGTTTGTTCTCATTACCAGGGCCTCGCCGGAAAGAAAAAACCCGAAATCTCTTACGGGCTGATCCCATTCTGGGGGCACAGGGGAAGGGGTTTTATGTGGTGGTTGTGTTTCCAAAGTATATCTCTTAACGCGCATCCTTGTTCAAATGCCTTAAACTGTTTTCCTGAAATCTCCGGCTGTTTATAGGTCATCAACAGGTCCCGGGACGGTGTTCTGGCAATAAATTTCAGGGCTTCCATTATGTGCAATTTGACTGTTTTACAGTAAGGCCAATTGTCCGGGAGGGGTTTGGCATAACGGCACGGCCCCGAACAATACGGTTTGGCCCAGCATGTATCACACATGGAAAAGGAGTGTTCGAGGAATTCTCTTTGCTTTTCCCTGCCCTGTGCATTGATGCCCTCCCAGACGGTTCCAAGTTTGAATCTTTTTTTGCTGACCGAAACCTGGCAGGGGTATATGTCGCCCTGGGGGGTAACGGAAAATCCCGCGTGACCCGCCTCGCAGCGTGGAACCGGTGCCCAATCCGCCCTCAATACCTGGTCCAGATATTGGTAAATAGTATTGGGCAATTCAGCCCGATTCCTTTCAGCTTGCCTGAATTTGTCAGACAGAATATTATTATATACATTGATGGCTTCGGTCCCTGCCTTATCAAATTCAATTGCCAGGGTCACCCGGCGACTGTTTTCAGCGAGCCCGCACAAATGAACCAGGACATCGTCATAACAGGCATATTCAGGTGCCCATGTTGCGCGGATTTGAAACCGAACGCCCGCCTCCTTGAGATGTTCAAGGCCTTCCCTTGCCTTTTCATAACTTGATTCCCCCGTCTTCATCGGACGATTTTTATCGTGCACCTCTTTCGGACCGTCCATGCTCACGATGGTGAAAATATCGTGGTCAGCAAGAAACCGGGCGCGCTCATGGTCGATCAAGGTACCATTCGTGACAATTTCAATCGCCCTTTCAGCAAAAAGCGATGTTATTTTTTTGGTCGCATGGGTCAAGACCTTCCAGTTCAGAAGGGGTTCTCCACCATAAAAAATCAACCTCGGGAACCTTCCGTTACGTATACGCGCAAGAAAATCTATTGCCGCATAGGCGGTTGAGTCCTCCATCATTGATAGTGGTTCACCGTAAGTGCCCTGCTGCACGTTGCAGTAGGTACATGCAAGATTGCAGCCGTGAATGAGATGGAGACTGACGCTGATATATTTTTCGGATACCTCGTGCTGCACCACGTTTTCAGGCCAGAAGCCGAGGGCCCGGAGCCTATGAATCTCGGGGACGATGAGGGACTGTGTTATGTTTTCTTCATGAACCGTGTTTGTGAGCAGTTCATAGGATTGGTCGGACAGGAGAAAGGCGCTTTTTGTACCCTCAAGCAAGGCAAATTTGAGGCTGTTGCAGTCGGGAAGCGGGACCAGCCTTTTGAAATCTTTGGAAAAATTTGGGTCTCTTAAAGCCATTTTATCGGGGTTTGCCTCTTGCTCTAAGTAGAACAGGGCTGCCCGAACCAGCCTTGATTGAGAAACCCGTGGCCCTGCCCAGGCTCGCCGCGGCACGGTGTACCCCCTCCCACGTCATTGAGGGCGCCCAAGCCGCCGGTGCACATCGGTATCCCACCGGCATTATTTTGTCCTCCCTGGAAAGAGCCCAGGGCAACAATATTTGAAGAAACAAACGACTCCGGATGAAATGGTGAAATCACAGGCGGTGAAAAGGTCTTGGGCCAGGGTATGTGTGGGTCGTCTGTTTCGTTTTCCATGGACGAAGGGGGCGCTTTTTGAATCAAATCATTTTCCTCCAGGTCATCAAGAAAACGTCGCAGCATTTTTGAGGCTTCCTCTGTGCTGATTCCACCATGTTCTGCCATTTCTTTTTGGATGTCCGTAAACGAGTTCTTACCGTCTATCCGGGACCAGATTGCCGCACCGGTTCCGCCGGAAATGATATAGATTTTTGTTTCATCCCCTTCATAAACGATCAGGATTTCTTCTTCGTCTAATCCTACCGGATTCCATAAAACCTTATTTGATCTATATAGTATCAACCGATCACCTTTTATTATATTTTAAATTATATTAATGATATTATTGACATTAATTTTAATATTAACAAATTATACTTTAATAAAAATGGTTTTTCATCAGTACCAGGCCATCAATAAACTATCATTATTGGAAAGTTCAGCCTTTCCTTTAAGCAATCACCGCGTCGCGACCGGGCAGGCCTTGTACCTTCCGGGACAATGCCCGCTCAGCGGGTGGCATGTTATTTACTTTGCCTCAATTAACTGCAACTAAACCGGAGATTAACAATAAAAACATATCAAAGGAGTATAGTTCCGTCAATGGACAATTCTGCCGATAAAATAGTCTCAGAATTTGTTTAAAAGGTTCTTATTGCCTATTTATGATTAAAAATGGGCCATATCTGAGCAAATTATTGAGACCCTGATGCACAAAAAAATGTGCATGTGCAACTTTTTCTGTGCATTGCAGGCTTTTCTCCTTCCATAAGGACCCTCTTCCTTGAATGGATCCTCAGAATATCAATGAGAAGCCCATTTGGTGATGATGGCCGGAAACGATCGTAAAACAAGGGTGTTAGGACCACACTAAAGAGGGGATATTTGCCAGGATTACATCCGGCAGTGAAAAAACGAATTTTGGCACACAAATTGATAGTCATGATACTTGAGTTGAAACGGGCCCGTTTTCAACACAAGTCATCAGGATGCTGAATATCAACCCAAAACCCAAAAAATGGAGGTATGAAGATGAAGGAAGTCAAAAGATTTTTCGTACTGGTAGTTGTCGTTTCGGTTGTACTGGCACTGGTTCCGGTGGTATTGGCGGAGCAGGCGGATAAAGTCAACATAAACAAGGCTTCAGTAACGGAGCTTATGAAACTCAAAAAGATAGGTCAAAAGTACGCGGAGCGGATTGTGGCCTATAGGGAAAAAAACGGCCCATTTGAAAAGCCCGAAGATATCACGAAGGTCAAGGGGATCGGGCAAAAGACATTCGAACTGAATGCCGAAATAATCACGGTACAATGAGCTGAAAGCTTAGAGTGAATCCATGGAGGGGACCGTGGGCTTTGAGAAAAGCAGGTTCAGTGGCAGTAGTTCCCGTGTCCGAACCGCTTTGGCCCAACGGTCCTCTCTTTCTTTCTAAACCCTGCCTTTGAAAAAGCCCGGCATACCGTATTTAACCTGTCAATATAGCATATATTCCTGCTTTAGAAATGCAATTTTAATGGACTCGTAGAAAGTCCAAATCTATGTTTCTGATACACATAAGTGATTGATATTACAATATGTAGTTTTTACTTTTTGTGCATTTTGCGCCTTTTTGCCTGACCTGTGGAATGCGAAGCTTATTTTTCTGGGGCGGCTATGACAATTTTGGCACGATGACGGTTTCAAGAAAGTGGTTGCAATTTGACCTTTCCCGCCTTTTTCCATATGATGCTGAACATTATCAAATCGCGCTTCAAGACAAGGGAAACCGTAGGGCAATTTACATAACCAATCATCTTAACCAATGAAAGGAGGAGAACATGAAATCACATCCTAAGAATCGTTGGTATCTGGTGGTCGCTGCTGTACTGTTTTTTATAAGCCTTGTTGCCGGGGCCTATGCCGAACCTGTGACACGATTGTCCGGGATACAACCTCTTCACTCACTCAAAAAGTTTTATTCCGTCCCTAATTTCAAGATAGGGGGGGAATACGAGTTTGGAAATGAAGCCGCTTATGAATTCGGAGGCAAGGGCGGGGTAACATTGGAATCGTTAGGTCAGGAACCTCTCCGCACGGCATACATCGCGGTGGGCACCCCACAAAGGGATGGGAACGGTAAAATCATTAATGCCGTGATCATCAGCCCTTACTACTCCGGAGATTCAACCTTCAACTATTTCTTCTGGTACGACGGCCAGAAGGGAAACGCCTTTTGCAGGGGTGCTGTTGTGGGCCCCGGTAAGCTCATCGACACAAACAAATACTATGTGATTTTTGTGGACAGTCTGGGTCTGTGGGGCGCAAGTAAGCCGAGCGACGGACTTGGGATGAAATTCCCTCAGTACTCGAACCTGGACTATGTACAGGCCAATTACCGGCTTCTTAAGGATAAGCTCGGGGTGGCTAAAGTGAAGCTGGCAACAGGCGTGTCCATGGGTGCTATTCAGAGTTATACATGGGCAGTCCTCCACCCCGACTATGTGGAGGCGATTATGCCTATTGGCGGTATCACGGCCATGGACCCGACGGCAAGATGGCTCTTCCAACTCATGACGGCTGCCATGAAAAGCGACCCCGTGTGGTCTAAAACCAAAGGAGATTATTACAATCTTCCCAAGGAAAAGCACCCGAACAAGGGGATGATGTTCGGGTGGTCGGTTTTAGGGCAATCCGGTCTCAGCTTCGATTTTCGAAACAAGCAGAAATGGGATGTTGTCAAAAAAGATGTCTTCTATTGGGAGCCCAAAGGAGAGGAAGGAGCGAAGCTTGTAAAAAAAGGCAAAGATTACGACGTGAATGATCTTATCTATAGAAACCGGTCAGGCGACACCTATAATATAAACGACCAACTCCACCGAATAAAGGCCAAGACCCTGATCATTCACGTGAAAACCGATCAGTGGCTGAGATATCAGATGGCACAGGAAGCGGCAAAAAAGATAAAGGGTGCAAAGCTTGTGGGGTTTGAAAGCCCGCTCGCGCACTATGCTGTTTTCCGCGGCCCGAATATGGTCATGATTGAGGTGATTGACTTCTTAAAGAAAATAGATACGAAATAGGCGCCCTCTGCCCCT
>DAOUXC010000090.1 GCA_030666795.1 Desulfobacteraceae bacterium | reverse complement strand
TTAAGACCCCTTCCGTCGCCCGTAAGGACCTATAATTTTACCACAGCGGTCATCGGGGAATCCGAGGCCACCGCAAACAGTGCCCTGACCCTTGCCGAGGCCGGGCTTGAGGTCTTTATTTTCGGGACATCCGGTCAACCGGTGCCCGAAAAGCTCGTCCACCCCAATATCCATTGCTTTACGGACTCTTCTGTAAAAGGCGTAAGCGGTTCTTTGGGAGATTTTCAGGTCTATACCGAATCAAACGGGTTTTCGCAGGTGCTCCAGGTAGGGTCGGTTATCATCGGAGAAAAACACAGGCGACTGATCCCGTATATTCACCAGGAGGGCCTTCCCGGCATGACGGTGGCCTCCTCCATGCAGAAACGCGGCATTCCGGGCATACCCTTTCTATATCCCGGAGCCACCTCCATTGCCGGTCTTTTTTTGGCCAATCCGCCGGGGGTCCATATCTCAGACCGGAAAAAAGGTTCCGCGGCGGCTGTGCTTGCCGCGTCCATTATGCCCAGGGGTCCCAGGCAAAGCCGGGGATTCACCGTGGTAGTCGATGAAGAAATGTGCCGCGGCTGCGGCCGCTGTATGCAGGTCTGCCCTTACCATGCCATTACGTTCAATAAAAACGCAGTGGGCGGATGGTGCGCCTCCGTAGACGAGGCACTGTGCAAGGGTTGTGGCAACTGTATTTCCGTGTGTCCGTCAAATGCTGCTGACAGCCCGTATCGCGATCAAACATACCTTGAGCAAATGCTCGAGGAGGTGCTGGTACAATGACAGATTTTAAAATTATACTCTTCCTCTGCAGTTGGGGACCGCATGCGGCCTACCAGACCCTCCAGGACGACGCGGCCCAGATCCCCGCAGAGGTCACGATGGTGCGTATTCCCTGCTCAGGGAGAATCAGCAAGGCCCTGCTCTTTAAACCATTTGAAATGGGTGCTGACGGCGTGGCCCTTCTTGGATGTGAATCAGGGGCATGCCGATACGGTACGGGAACCGAAAATGCACAGCAAAATGTTGGAGATACGCGAGATATCCTTGAGCGATTAGGTCTTGGAAAAGACCGCCTGCGTTTAGCCAACTTTATGCCTGATGAATCAAAGGATCTGTTCCGTTTTCTCACGGACTTTGTTAATGAAATAAAGGTCATAGGCAAAAGCCCCATCACTCCCGTGCCAAAGGAAAAATCCCTAATAAAACGACAGGAACTCATTAATCAGATCGTGACCGACCACGATGTCTATGCGTGCCAGGATTGCGGGAAGTGCTCATCCGCCTGCCCCCTGACCCTGTCGGGCAAGCCCTTCTCTCCGCGGGCCATGGCCAATGCCATTATAGCCGGTGACATAGACTCAACTTCCATACAAAAAGATGTCTGGTCCTGTCTTACCTGCGGGTTGTGTTATGACCGGTGTCCTTCTGCGGTCAAATTCCATGAATTTATCAGGGATATTCGCCATCTTCTGAAAATATCCGATTTGAGCGGTCATGACTCGCACGGAGGCTTCTTCCAGTCCCTTATGAGGACCATGACATCAAAGGACCTCAACGTCAAACACTGGGAATGGCTTCCTGAAGATATTCAATTGGACCCCGACAGCAAAACCCTCTTTTTTGCCGGTTGCGCCCCATATTATGACATCTTTTTTAAAAAACATTTAGGCGTTCAAACCAGCAATATTATTGTGGACAGTCTCAGGCTCCTCAATTTCTTTGATATCCATCCTTCCGTATTAAAAGAGGAGCGGTGCTGCGGCCATGATCTGCTGTGGTCCGGGGACAGGGAAAGCTTTTTAAGACTGGGAAGGTTGAACGTGGAGGCCATCCATGATCTGGGGATCGAAGAAGTCATAATAGCCTGCCCTGAAGGATACAGGACCTTTCTCCACGATTATCCCGAACAGGGAATCAAAACCAACTTTAAGGTCACACACATTTACGACCTTCTGGAAAGAGAAATTGACAAGGGCGCGGTAGGCTTCAAAAAACTGAATCATAAATTGACTTTTCAGGACCCTTGCAGGTTGAGCCGTCTCGAAAATCGTCCGGACCTCCCGAGAAAATTGATCGCCAGGCTCAAGCCTGTCGAGTTTACGGAAATGCAGGATAGAGAAGCCGGGGCCATATGCTGCGGCAATTGCGCCTGGACCGGCTGTGATTCATACAGCAAGGCTTTGCAGGTGAAACGCATCGGGCAGGCCCGTGATACCGGGAGTGACGTGCTGGTCACCGCCTGTCCCAAATGTCAGATTCATCTGCGCTGCGCCATGGAGGATCCCTTTTTAGGAGAAGAGCTAAAGATGGAGATGATGGATCTTACCTCTCTTCTGGCCAAGACTATTCAGTGGGAGTAGTGGAAAAAATGGAAGCAATTGTTCTTAAAGAAAAGCAAGAGGATGTGGATGTGCCTCGACGCATCGGTGTGTACGTCTGTCACTGCGGCCTGAATATTGCCAAGACCGTGGACTGCCCGAAGGTGGCTGAAACTGCCGCCGGTCTGGATGATGTGGTGGTGTCCAAGGATATCGGTTATGCCTGTTCCGAACCGGGCCAGCAGCAGATCAAAGACGATATCCTCGAACACGGTCTGGATCGCGTTGTGGTGGCCTCCTGTTCCCCAAGACTCCACGAACCCACATTCAGACAGATGATCCAGTCAGCCGGGCTCAACCCCTATCTGTTTGAGATGGCCAACCTACGCGAACAATGCAGTTGGGTACACATGGATACGCCGGATGCCGCCACTTCAAAGGCCATAGACCTGGTAAAAATGGCCGTATCCCGTGTGCGACTCCTCCAGCCACTTAAAGAAGAGATTCTTCCCCTCACAAAACGGACCCTTGTAATCGGCGGCGGGGTAGCGGGAATACAGACGGCCCTGGACCTTGCCGACAACGGATATGATGTTGTCTTAGTGGAAAAAAGACCATCGGTGGGCGGGACCATGGCCCAATTGGACAAGACCTTTCCTACCATGGACTGTTCCATCTGAATACTCGGGCCGAAAATGACGGATGTCGGTCGACATCCCCGGATCAAACTCCACACCTTGAGCGAGGTCGTGGACGTTAAAGGTTACGTGGGCAACTTTGATGTGCGGATCTTGAAAAAGGCCCGCTATGTGGATGAAAAGGAATGCACGGCATGCGGGGACTGCGCCGAAGTTTGCCCGGTGGTCAGGCCGGACGAATTCAATCTGGGTCTGTCATCACGAAAGGCCATATTCTCTCCCTTTCCCCAGGCGGTTCCCTCTGCCTACGTCGTCAACATAAACGAATGCTTAGGCCACAATCCCTCCGTATGCGCCAAGTGCATTGATGCCTGTGACAAGGGCTGCATCAACTTTCATATGTCTGACCAGGAGATCGTTGAGAGCGTGGGTTCCATTGTCGTGGCCACGGGCTTAGAGCCGTATGACCCAAAAGAGCTCGACGAATATGGCTATACCCGTTTTGAAAACGTCCTGACCAGTCTTGAATTCGAACGTCTGATAAACGCGGGAGGACCTACCAAAGGAGAAGTACTCCGTCCGACGGACAGAAAACGTCCACGCTCCATAGGATTTATACAGTGTGTGGGATCCCGTTCCGCTAAGAAAGGTGGCAATTACTGCTCCAATGTCTGTTGCATGAACACGGTAAAAGGCACCCTCATGCTCAAAGAGCACTATCCTGACATAGACATCAAGGTCTTTTACATTGATATCCGGGCCTTTGGAAAAGGGTTTGAAGAACTTTATACCCGAAGCCGGAGATTAGGTGTCCACTATCTCAGGGGATTACCCGGAACGGTCGAGGAAGATCCCGACAGAAGCCTCAGGGTGGCGGTTGAAAACACGGCAACGGGCAAGCTTGAAATTCACCACTTAGACATGCTCGTCCTGGCATTAGGTATTAAACCGGCTTCCAGCACTCAGAAACTTCAGGAGATGCTGGGTCTTCAACTGACACCGGACGGCTTCTTCCTGGAAGCCCACCCCAAGCTGCAGCCTGTGGACGCGGCCACCCGTGGAGTTTTTTACGCGGGATGTGCCGAAGGACCCAAGGATATCAAAGAAAGCGTTACACAGGCCTCCGCAGCGGCGGCACGCGCCATCCGCCTGATGCACAAAGGGGAAATCACCTCGGAACCCATCACATCCCAAGTCATCACAGAACACTGTAAATCTTGCGGAAAATGCGCGGAGGTCTGCCCCTACAACGCCATTACAGTGGATGTCAAAAAGAAGATCCCCGCCGAGGTAAACGCCGCAGCCTGTGCGGGATGCGGGACCTGTGCCGCGGAGTGTCCGTTTGGCGCAATCATTATGAACCATTTCACCGATCCCCAGATCCTGAACCAGGTGGAGGCCCTTCTTGAAGAAGAGCCCAAGGAGAAAATTTTAGCCTTTGCCTGTAACTGGTGCTCCTACGCGGGCGCCGACTTCGCGGGTGTCTCCAGGCTCCAGTATCCCCCTAACGTTCGTCTGATTCGTACCATGTGTTCGGGACGGGTGGATGAAAAATTTATATGGGAAGGCTTTGAAAAGGGAGCGCCCGTGATCCTGGTGAGCGGGTGTCACATAGGCGACTGCCACTATATCGACGCAAACCACTGGACAGAGAAACGCATAAAAAAAATTCACAAGAAAATGGAAAAATCAGGTATTCGTCCTGAAAGACTTCAACTGGAATGGATCAGCGCGGCAGAGGGCATTCGCTTTGCCCGGGTCATGGAGCGAATGGAGGCCCTTCGTCAATCCGTAACAGAAGAAGAAATCGCCGAAACCATCGAGATCCTGAAAAACCGGAAGAAATGATATAAAAATAAATCCTCTTGACAAATTCTTAAATAGAAATTAGAAATAATTTTCAGGAGAAAAAATAAATGACCGCCACACACATCTTTATCAACTTTTATTTTTATTTTAGCGGGAGGACCGCGATGTATTAGTGTGTGACGACGCCTATATCTTGTAACAAAAAAAGCGGAGCACATGCTCCGCTTTTTTTGTTTTATAGGTTCGGTCATTGCTGTCCAAAAACAGATGGCACAAGTTAAAGGCAGCATCTCCCCCCTTTATAAAGGGGGGTCGGGGGGGTTTTATGCAACGAATTGAAAATCCCTCTAAATCCCCCTTTAGAAAAGGGGGACTTTATTCGTCGGATGTTTTGAGAAATTTTTTTCGCAAATCGCAGTCCTTCCATACGGACCCCCAAAAAGGGCAACCCGTTATGTCCTTATGAGGACCTCTACCATGAAAGAAGCCACAGCAAAAGAGATCACATCACATCACACTACCACTGAAGAACAACGCCTTGGACTCAATGAGAGACTGGGTCTGATCGGCCTGATCGACGAGGGAATGCGCACAGGGTCTTCCGGGTCCCCTGTTATGGCCGACCTGTTTAACGACCTGTGGGATCTCGTTAACAAAACCGTATCCGGCGCAAAGATTGACAGGCTGAAACCCGAAGATTCACAAAACGGTTTCCAAATATTTGAGATCAAGGCCGACACCGGGGAGACCCTCGGTCGTCTGAATATGCTGTACCTGAAAAAGCCGATACCCTGCTATTACCTCGTTTACGTTGAGGTCTCATTGCCTTTCAGGAGAAAAGGACTGGGTAACCGCGTGCTTGAATATTTCAGAGACTTCCTTGCCCAAAAATCGGCTGTGGGGATCTTGGACAATATCATTCCCGGAGATGATCCAACCTTCGATATCTACTTCAGGCAGGCATGGGAACCCGTTACGGAGATCATAGGGGACGGCATTTCCAATTCCTTTGCAAACTATATGATTTACGTCCCGCCCAGGTTACAGAAAAGAGAGCTCAGAGAACCTGTTATGAAGCTGTTGCACCATCTTAAAAGAAAACGCGCTGCAATAGATATGAGGGATAACGAGGTGATGGTTCAGAGAACCATTTCCGAGTTTAAGGATCTTCATACAGCCCTGGTCCTCTACTTTGAGGACGAAATTCAAAAAGAGACTTCAACACCGCTCATGCGATTCATGTTCACCAGATTCGTGACAAAACTCATCGCGTTCAGACGACGCATAGGGGACCTCTTGGGTTATACCGGCGGCGAATCAATGGAACAGATTGTGCTGACTCCCGAGATTGCGGCGCTCCCGGTTCAATCATATGCGCCTCCCGAAATTGACAATAAAAGCTCTTTCGTAACCGGAGACAGAAAATTATGGCCCCGTCTCCCCGATGACCTGAGAAAACATCCTGCCCTGATAATTGAATCCTTGCCGAATTACCGCAGGCCAAGCCTGATAAACTGGTTGGAGGGGCAGGGAAAGAGCCGCTCCCATATCCTGAAAATTGGTGATCTCATGGATTTGGGTTTTGATCCCACCCGTCTCAAGGAAATAACCATAGACGGGGATAAATTCATATTCGAACGGGTACAGGCGAGACAGATCCCGGAAATCGAAAAAAAGAGAAAACTGCTGCAATACATAGCCTCGAAAAAGATGGCCGCCTTCAGGGCCAACAACGCCCAAATCAGACTCAACCCACCTCTGCTTACCATCCGTGACAGGGGAAACGCCTATATTTTGCGCCGCAAGATAAACGGAATTCACTGGGAAGAAGCTGTTGAACAACTCAAAACCGTTCCCATGCTGGTAAAGGTCAACAATTCCACCAAATGTGACAGGATAATTTTCGCCACCGTTAACGCGGTCAATGAAATCATAACGGAACAGTTGGGTGTGACGGAATCCGATATCCTTGATCCGCTCACGTGCTTTGTTTCCTGGGACTTGAAGGCCAATCGACCCAAATTGATGGTTGATTTTGCGGTGACTTTCCTGGAATCGGTATGGATGGCGTGAATTGCTCAGGAAAATGAGAAAAGGATATGAGAGACCGGATTTAGGATTTAAGAGTCTTTTTTGACTGTAATCAACGGTTTTTTATTGAGTTTTATGGTTTTTTGCATTAAAAAGCTCTCTTGTATCCTATTAAAATTTAATGCTATTTATTCTTCTCAAATCCTACTGTCAAATGTATCGTACCGAGGCCTTTGCCGTGCCACGCCCTAAGCAGGGTTGAAGCCCGGCGCCACACGGATTTCGGGCTTGTTTTATAATTTGAGGATACCATTGAATTTATATAAAATAGGTTATCTTCATGTGCCCGGATACATAATGCCTTTTCCACAAGGAGGTTGAAATGTCACTATACGAGATGATCAAAGAAATGCCGATATTTGAAAAATTCTCAGACAAAGAGAAAAAGGCCTTTTCCAAGATGGAACACACACTCTGTGAATTCAGGCAGGGTGATATTATTATAAAGGATGGGGAACGCCTTACATCAATTTTTTTACTCGTAAAAGGATCTGTTTTAATCAGCAAGACAGTAAATGATGCACCGATTCGCTTAGCCAAATTAAGGCCCGGCGAGATCTTCGGGGAAATGTCTTTTTTTTCACAAAGATCTCGACAGAGCAACGTTATTGCCAATGAAGATGTTTTGGCCATCAGAATTGATGAAAATTTTTTTAAAAATGCCAAATCCGGAGTAAAGGATAAGATAAACTCTTATTTTATTGAGGTATTGGTCAATCGTCTTGATGCCATGAACGATTCAATCATGACGATATCAAAGCTGGTACGTTCGTGAAACCCGTTTTATAGAAGAAAATTATTTATAAGGAGATGACAATGGACTTTGAGTTGACCGAAGAATTGAAGATGTTAAAGGACATGGCCTACAAATTTGCACAACAGGAATTCACTCCATTCATCCAGGAATGCGATGTGGAAGAAAAATACACGCGCGATATCGTGAAAAAGGCGGCTGAAAACGGGCTGGTCGGGGCCTGGGCGCCTGAAGAATACGGCGGAGCAGAGGCCGGCAGCCTTGGGGTGGCCATCATCACCGAACAGCTCTCCAGGGTGGACATGGGAATAGGTTTGAATATCGTTGTGGCCACATTCGGCTGCGAGGCCATCTACCAGTACGGTACTGAAGAACAGAAAAAGAAATATATCTCCGGTGTTTGCAGTGGTGAAATGATAAGCGCGGGAGCATATACCGAGCCTGACGCGGGAACCGATGTTTCCGGTTACCGGACACGGGCCGTTAAAGATGGAAGTGATTTCGTGATCAACGGGAACAAGATGTTTATCACAAACGCAAGCGTTGCCGATTTTTTCGTTGTCCAGTGCATTACCATTCCTGAGGAAAAGAGACACAACAGGTTCAGTATGATTATAGTGCCCAGTGACACCAAAGGGGTTACTACAAATAAAATTCATGGTAAGTTGGGTATCCGTGCGAGCGATACGGCGGAGATCAGCTTTGAGGACGTAAGGGTCCCTCAAGAGAACCTGGTTGGAACGGAAGGCAGGGGTTTTTACCAGTTGATGCATTTTTTTAACACAACGCGGCCCATGGTGGCGGCACAGGGACTGGGACTGTCACAGGCATGTCTCGCAGCAAGCATCAAGTATGCCGGTGAAAGGAACGTATTCGGCGCCCCCTTAGGGAGCTACCAACTAACCCAGGCAAAACTTACAGAGATGGCCATCAGGATTGAGGCATTGAGGGGGCTTGTCTATAAAGCCGCATGGCTGATCGATGAGGGACGACCCGATCATACATTAGCGGCCATGGCTAAATATTTTGGAGGCGAAACCGCTGTTTTTTGTGCCAACGCCGCGCTGGAAATCCACGGGGGTTATGGCTATATCGAGGAGTATGATGTCCAGAGGTATTATCGTGATGCCAAGATCCTTGAACTCTACGAAGGGACCAAGGAAGCGGAAATAATGACAATCGGTAAGGTACT
Organism: Desulfobacteraceae bacterium; assembly: GCA_030666795.1. Lineage (GTDB taxonomy): Bacteria > Desulfobacterota > DSM-4660 > Desulfatiglandales > Desulfatiglandaceae > JAIOSR01. The sequence goes on along the minus strand of DAOUXC010000090.1, from coordinate 1,865 downwards.
GCAGGCCAAATAGTTTTTGGCCTTTAAAAAAATACTCTCCAATTTCAAATAAAAAACCCTCCCCTTTAAAACAAGGGGAGGGTTTTTTCAATCATGCCCCTTTTAAGGTACCCGCCAGACTATTCCTCCACCTTCACTGTCAGATAAAGCGTGGCGCCCCGGCGCTTTATCAGGAAAAGGACAGTATCTCCCGATTTGTAGGTCTCAATCTTACGGTTGAATTGCTCAATACTCTTTAGCGGATCCTGGTCCACCTCCAGGATGATGTCGCCCGGTCTTATGCCGGCCTCTGCTGCCGGGGAATTATCTTTAACCTGAAACACGACGAGCCCGCTTGTATCCGGCAGGCGCAAATTTCTCGCAAGTTCGGGGGTGATTTCTTTTACTGTCAGACCGAGATTGGTCCTGTCCTCTCTAACGACCGGGGATTCCTTACCGCCTTTGAGTTCCTCGATCTTCACATCAAAGCTCTTTTTGCTGCCTTTCCGGATCACCCCCACTTCTACCTTCTTTCCCACGGGAGTTGACGCCACAATATAGGGGAGTTCATGTGTTTCCTTGATCTCTTTTCCGTCAAAAGAGACAATCACGTCCCCACGCTTCAGACCGGCCTTTTCTGCCGGGCCATCTGCTATGACATCCGCAACTAAAGCCCCGTTTTCATCTTTGAGCCTGAGCTTGTCTTTAAGGTCAGAGTTAATTTTCTGTATCATCACACCGAGCCACCCCCGGACCACTTTCCCTTTTTTGAGCTGCGGGAGAAGATCCTTGGCCATGTTGACGGGTATGGCAAAACCAATACCCACGCTTCCGCCGCCCTGAGAGAAGATGGCCGTATTGATACCGATAACTTCACCCGCGCTGTTCAGAAGCGGCCCCCCGCTGTTTCCGGGGTTGATGGATGCATCGGTCTGGATAAAATTGTCGTAGGATCCCGCGCCGATCTGCCTGTATTTTGCGCTTACGATACCCGCGGTTACCGTATTACCAAGGCCGAAAGGATTTCCAATGGCAACCACCCAGTCCCCGACTTCGAGTTTGTCCGAATCTCCGAGTGACAGGGGTGTGAGATTCCGCGCACCTTCAATACTAATGAGGGCCAGATCGGTCTTGGGATCGCGGCCTATGATTTTCGCGGTAAATTCTCTTTCATCAGAAAGTTTCACCTTTATCTCATCAGCCTTTTCCACCACGTGGTTGTTGGTAAGTATAAACCCATCCTTGTCGATGATAAAACCGGTACCGAGACTTCTCTGTTTGAAATCCTTGGGCATCTGGTCCTTAAAGAAACGTTCAAAAAAATCTTTGAACTGGTCATTCTGGCTAAAAGGCATAGGAGACCGTCCCATTCCCTTAACAACCTTGACCGTACGGATATTCACCACCGACGGGCTGGCCTTCTTGGCCAATTGGGAAAAGGACCCGGGGGCGGCAGGCAAAAGGGTACTTGTCTGGGCCTTCGGCTCTGATACCGGATCGAGCAGTGTGGCTGCTGCAAAACCCAAGATAAGACAACACAGGGTCCAGACAACAATCGATGATTTTCTCAAGGTCTTATTTTTGTCTTTCATAATAAAAACTCCTTTACTTTTCATGTTTCTCTTAATTCCAACCCCAAGCTATTCAAGAGGAACCTTGGACACGGCACCACTTCCGTCGCGGACCCCTTGGGTTAAGACCGCGCCATACCGAATAAGCGGAGAAGCGACCGAGTTGTCATTCAGCATTATTAGGATTTAATATGATAACTATTAAAAAATAAACATATATCCGCTTCGTTCAACCCACAAGTCCCATTTTTTCCAAATTTAGGAGCCTGTCTGAATATAGGAACTCCGGAGGCTGTTGGAAAATGTGCAGGTGTA